>NZ_JBQCWZ010000009.1:0-59689 GCF_051956895.1 Neisseria sp. P0021.S006 | reverse complement strand
CTGTTTTCAGACGGCCTTAATGTTTTTGATAAGAGCCTTTACAAATTTTAATCCACCTTGATTCCATTTCAATCAAACTCAGCTATAATCCCCTTTTTTGACCTTTCCGGAAAAGACATAATCATGAACAAAACTTTCAAATTCAGCGCATTGGCTTTGTCTGCTTTGTTGGCACTGACTGCTTGCAACCAAAAAGACACTGCCGCTAAAGACGCCCCTGCTGCTTCCGCAGCTTCAAATGCGACTGCAGATGCTTCTGCCATCGGTTCTACTGCCCAACAAGCCAGCTACGCAATGGGTGTGGACATCGGCCGTTCATTGAAACAAATGAAAGACCAAGGTACGGAAATTGATTTGAAAGTCTTCACCGAAGCCATGGAGGCCATGTTTGAAGGTAAAGAAGTTAAAATGACTGAAGCTCAAGCTCAGGAAGTGATGATGAAATTCCTGCAAGAGCAACAAGAAAAAGCGGCTGCCAAACGTGCTGAAGATGCCAAAGTAAACTTGGAAAAAGGCGAAGCGTTCTTAAAAGAAAACGCGACTAAAGAAGGCGTGAAAACCAGCGCTTCCGGTCTGCAATACAAAATCACCAAAGAAGGCGAAGGTAAAAAACCAACTAAAGACGATATGGTTACCGTTGAATACGAAGGCCGTCTGATTGATGGTACCGTATTTGACAGCAGCAAAGCCAACGGCGGCCCAGTAAGCTTCCCTGTAAGCCAAGTGATTCCAGGTTGGACTGAAGGTATCCAACTCTTGAAAGAAGGCGGCGAAGCAACATTTTATATCCCTGCCAAATTGGCTTACCGCGAAGTGGGTGCCGGCGATAAAATCGGCCCGAACGCTACTTTGGTATTTGACGTGAAACTGGTTAAAGTCGGCGCGCCTGATGCTGCTGCGCAACAACCTGTACAAGTTGACGTACAAAAAGTTCAATAATCCGAATCAAGGCTTACGCCCTTAAACAACGGATAAAAGGCCGTCTGAAAAATTCCGTTTCAGACGGCCTTTGTTCCAAACCAACAAGGAATTATGATGAAAAATATCGTCATCCTTATTTCCGGACGCGGCAGCAATATGCAGGCGATTGTGAATGCCGATATTCCCGATGCCAACATTGCAGCCGTATTGAGCAACAGCGAGACCGCAGCCGGATTTGCATGGGCGGCAGAGCGCGGTATTGCCACCGACAGTTTGAACCATAAAAACTTCGACTCGCGTCTGGCATTTGATCAGGCCATGATGGAGAAAATCGATGCCTATCAGCCGGATTTGGTTGTATTGGCGGGCTTCATGCGCATTTTGACTCCGGAGTTCTGCGCACATTATGAAAACCGCCTGATCAATATCCATCCGTCCATCCTGCCTTCTTTCACCGGTCTGCACACCCACGAACGCGCATTGGAAGCAGGTTGCCGAGTGGCAGGCTGCACCATCCATTTCGTGACCCCAGAGCTGGATTGCGGCCCGATTATTTCTCAAGGCATTGTTCCTATTTTGGACGGCGATACCGCTGACGACGTTGCCGCACGCGTGCTGACGGTTGAACACCAGCTTTTCCCGCAAGCCGTTGCCGACTTTGTTGCAGGCCGTCTGAAAATTGAAGGCAACCGCGTTTTGAATGCACAACGCAATGCCGCCGGTCAAAGCCTGTTGGCTTAATTAAAACACGATACACACAAGGAAAACATCATGAATCCGATTAAAACAACCCTGCTGACACTTTCCCTACTTACAGCCTCCATCGGCGCGCAAGCCGCTGAATTGCCGCAATCTGCCGTTTTGCAATACTCAGGCAGCTACGGTATTCCTGCGACCATGACCTTCACACGCAGCGGCAACCAATACAAAATCGTTTCTACCATCAAAGTACCGCTTTACAATATCCGCTTTGAATCCGGCGGCAGCATCAACGGCACGACCTTGAATCCGTCTTACTACAAAGATGTACGCGGCGGCAAAGTGTATGCCGAGGCCAAATTCTCCGGTGGCAACATCACTTACGGCAAAGCAGGTGATTTGAAAACTGAAAAATCCGGCCCAGCCATGGACTTGTTCACTTTGGCATGGCAACTGGCCGCCAATGACGTGCGCCTGCCGTCAGGTTTGAAAATTACCAACGGTAAAAAACTGTACACCGTCGGCAGCATGAACAAAATCGGCAGCGAAAGCTATAAGCTGAACGGCGGTACAACGCCTGTGAGCAAATATCGCGTCCGCCGTGGCGACGATACCGTGACTTACTCGTTTGCTTCCGATATCGACAATATCCCTGCGCAAATCAGTTATACCGATGACGGCAAAACCTACAACTTGAAACTGACTTCCGTCAAAATCAACGGTAAAGTAGTGAAACCGTAATCTTTATTTGCTCAAAAAAGAAGGCCGTCTGAAAAGTTTTCAGACGGCCTTTTATCTTTAGAGCAACACAATATCGTATTGTTCCTGCGTGTAGGCGGTTTCGACTGCCAGCGAAATCGGTTTGCCGATAAAGTCTATCAACATCGCCAGCGATTGTGATTCTTCGTCTAGGAACAAGTCGATGACATTCGGAGCGGCCAAAATGCGGAAGGCTTGGACATCGTAGCGGCGCGCTTCGCGGACGATTTCGCGTTGGATTTCGTAGCACACGGTTTGCGGCGTTTTCAGACGGCCCCGGCCTTGGCAGGAAGGGCAGGGTTCGCAGAGGATTTGGCTTAAGTTTTCACGCGAACGTTTGCGGGTCAGTTCGACAAGGCCCAGACTGGTAAAACCGTTGAGGGTGACGCGGGTGCGGTCAAAACTCAGGGCTTTGGCAAGCTCTTGCAGGACGGCTTCGCGGTGGACTTCCTGCGCCATATCGATGAAGTCGATGATGATGATGCCGCCGAGATTGCGCAGGCGAAGTTCGCGGGCGATGGTGTGGCAGGCTTCGAGGTTGGTGCGGAAGATGGTTTCATCAAAATTGCGCGCGCCGACAAAGCCGCCTGTGTTGACATCGATGGTGGTCATGGCTTCGGTGGACTCGATGATGAGGTAGCTGCCGAAGTTGAGGTTGACGCGCGGTTGCAGGGCTCGGGCGATTTCCTGCTCGATGTTATGGGTTTCAAATAGGGGGCGTTCGCCTTTGAACAGCTCGATTCTGCCCAATGCACCTTGAACGTATTGTTCGGCAAACTGGGTCATGCGGCGGTGGTTTTCAGTGGAATCGACCAGGATTTTGTGCGTATCGAGGCTGAACATATCGCGCAAAACGCGCAGGCTCAAAGGCAAATCTTGATAGAGCAGGGTTTCGGGCGGCTGGATTTTCGCCTGTTTTTGAATGTGTTCCCACACTTTGGTCAGATAGTTGATGTCTGATTGCAGTTGGTCATCGGAAGCGTTTTCGGCGTTGGTACGGATGATGTAGCCGTGGCAGGCGTTTTCGGGCAGCAGGTTGTTGAGGCGCTCCCTCAAACTGCTGCGTTCGGCATCGTCTTCAATGCGTTGGGAAATGCCGATGTGGTCTTCTTGCGGAAGATGGACGAGGAAACGGCCGGCCAGTGAGATTTGGGTGGAAAGGCGCGCGCCTTTGGTGTTGATGGGGTCTTTAATGACCTGAACCAAGACGGACTGGCCTTCAAAGAGCATATGTTCGATGCGTTGGGTTTCGTCCGGATTACGGCGTTGTTCAAGGACGTCGACGATATGCAGAAACGCGGCACGTTCCAAGCCGATATCGATGAACGCGCTTTGCATGCCGGGAAGAACGCGTTTGACGACGCCCAAATAAATATTGCCAACCAAGCTATGGCCGCTGTTGCGCTCGATGTGCAGCTCGCAGATATTGTTCTCTTCCAAAACAGCCACACGCGTTTCTTGCGGCGTGATGTTGACGAGGACGGTTTCGGACGGACGCACGGCGTCCTTGGGGATGGGAATTCCTGAAAGCATGGGGATACCTGATTTTGAATAGAAAAACTTTTGCGATGTGTTCTTCTCCAAAAAACAAATGGCAAAAGTCATTCTGCGAAAGCGCTTATCATACTTTAATTATGGTTTTTCCGCATCTGCACAAATGTTTATGGCCAAGAGGCCGTCTGAATGTTTTTTACAACCGTACGGCGGGAACACTTGTAAAATCACACCTATGCCCATATAGTCATGAACATTGGTATTTTGGAAGAAATCATGCAAACCGTTACTGTTTATACCGGTCCATATTGCCCGTACTGCACCATGGCGAAAAGGCTGTTGCAGGCGGTGGGTGTGAAAGAAATCAACGAAATCCGCATCGACGGCAATCCGGAAGTTTTTGCCGAAATGCAGCAGCTTTCCGGCCAGCGCAGCGTGCCGCAGATTTTTATCGGCGACACCCATGTCGGTGGCTTTACCGATTTGTACCGCTTGCAGCAGGAAGGCAAGTTGGACGAATTACTGAATCCTTAACCCTTAACTTAGGAAAATAAAATGAGCGAAGAATTGCAACCCGTATTCAGCGTTGAGCGTCTGTATGTAAAAGACTTGTCTTTGGAAGTGCCTCATGCACCACAAATCTTCTTGGAACAAGGCGAGCCTGAAGTCGATATGCGCGTTTCTACCGGCAACACCAAACTGGAAGACGGCTTCTACAGCGTTGACGTTACCGTTACCGTGACTGCCAAACTGAACGAAGAGCGCACCATGTTCTTGAACGAAGTTACCCAAAGCGGCATCTTCCGTCTGGAAAACATTCCTGAAGAAGACGTACAACTGCTGCTGGGCGTTGCTTGTCCAAACATCCTGTTCCCTTACGCACGCGAAGCCATTTCCAACAGCGTAACCCGCGCCGGCTTCCCACCTGTATTACTCGCTCCGATCAACTTCGAAGCAATCTACCAACAACAACAGGAAGCTAACGCTTAATCGCGTTATACCTAAATTGAGGCCGTCTGAAACATTGCGTTCAGACGGCCTTTTTTTATCTAAAAATCAGGACATAAGAAAAAATCTATAACAAAAAGTTCATATATTAATGCAATAAGTATATAATGATATCGTTTATCATTACGATCTAATTTTAAATTTTATAGGTTATATACCATTTAAAATCAATAAATTGTAATTTTTATCTAGCAGATAAATAGATTCTATTAATTAAGGAAATAGTTGTGAAACCTGATTTTCAAATGAAAACAATTTGTTTGTTATTAGTGCTGCCTTGCCAAACTGTTTTTGCAGATACGGGACATCAAGAAGTGGAACATGTAGACATGGATACGGTCAAGGTCAGTGGCAAACGGCAGGCACAAAGGAATACCGAGCGCAGTCAGTCTTATACAATCGGAACGATGGCAACGGCGACTGGCTTGCGTATTTCAGGTAAGGATACGCCGCAGTCGGTGAGCGTAATGACGCGTCGGCAGCTAGATGATAAAGCAATATATTCTTTAGAAGAGGCAATGAAAAACACTACGGGAATCAACGTGGTTCGGGATTCGGGTCTACAAACTCGTTTTTTGTCTCGTGGTTTCTATGTTGATCAGATTGGTGAAGACGGTATTACCACGAATGTGTCTGGACGTTCGGGCTATACGGCAAAAATCGATGTCTCACCGAGCACAGACCTTGCTGTTTATGATCACATTGAGGTTGTTAGAGGTGCAACCGGTCTTACTCAATCCAATTCCGAACCGGGTGGAACCATTAATTTAATCCGTAAGCGGCCAACAGCTCTGTTTAAGCATACAGGTGAAATCAGCACTGACCATAGGGGCAGCAAGCGTTTGGCTTTGGATGTATCTGGAAGCTTGAATAATGAACATACGGTACGCGGTAGGCTGGTTGGTGTTCATGAGGACCACCGTTCTTTTAAAGAGGGTGTATGGAACAAGAAAGACATGGTTTATGGCGTGATCGATACGGATTTGAGTGATAACAGTATGCTGACATTGGGCGGCACTTATCAGAAAAATAAAGACATTCCCGATTTTGCCGGCGTGATTTTACCTTGTGAGGATCAAAAAACTGCGGCCTTCAGCTCCAGTCCTGCCTGTAACAATCCTTTGAAATTGCCACGTAAAACTTATTTGGGTGAAACCTCATGGTCACGCCTGAATGCTGATAAATACAATATTTTTTCCGGTTTCAAACATGTCTTTGACAATGGATGGCAACTCAATGCAGAAATTTCTTATACGCATAATGATTCAGATGCCAAAGTCGGACAATTTTTTCTGAAAAACGAACACGCGGCAGGTATTTCAGCATCTGAGGCAACGGGTTTCTTAACCGAGAAGGGGGAGGTTATTCCTTTTGAGCCTAAAGACAAGGCGTTGGCAAAATTAAAAGAATATCGTGATGGTGTCACTAAAACATATGAAGAGAAAAAAGCAGATTATGTTGCCCATCGTTTCGATGCATCTGCTTTTGAACAATATCGCTCCCAAAGAGCGGCAGCACGTCGGGCAGGTTTTGATCAATGTATGCAGGACATTGGTTTGGATTTCCTGTGCAACGACTGGCAGGATCCGGGTGTAGAAGTAGATAAAAAAGAGTTTGTTGATAAGGAGCTTGCAAAGCAAGGCATTATTAACAATGCAGAAGGCCTGTTTCCCAACCGTCTATACGACTCAGCATACAATCTTCGCCACACATACAACCGCCGTTACAACTTCATGCCGTTGCACTATACCAAACATGATGTGCAATGGGGCTTTAAGCTGGATCTGACAGGTAACTACCGCCTGCTTGGGCGTGAACATGATTTCTTTGTCGGCTATGCGTATAACAATGAAAAAATCCGTTCTGCCTATACGGAAATATATCAAAACCGTTATTTTGTCCGTCCTCAAGGTTATGCAGGTGCAGGCAGTTGCGGCATTCATCCCGATGGTCCGGAGCGTAATCCTTTAGAAAAAGGCATTGTCGAACCAGATTGGCATATTTATAACGAAAAAGGTAATAACAAAATCTATGTGCCGGAATGCAGTGGCGCGCATGTTACCAAATATACTCCCCGTTTGGATGCGGAGGGCAAGCCTGTCTGGACAGTCAACGACAATGGTGAGCGCGTAATGGTGCAAGATCCTGTTTATGAATTGGATGCAAATGGAAACAAAATACAGGAGCGGGATGAAGAGGGAAATTTGAAATGGGCAAACCAATATCTGAAAATACCGCTGTGGAAAACTGTTCAGGTTGCAGATGATCATGTTCCGGCGTTATACAATTATTCGAAATACCTTAACACGAATAAAACACATTCTTTGACTGTCAGCACGCGCTTTAATGCGACCAACCGTCTGCATCTCTTGGGTGGTATGCACTATACGCGCTATGAAACCACACAAGCCAAAGAAATGCCTGTACGCTACGGCCAGCCTGCTACGGCATTCCAAACTGAGAGCAGTAACAAAATCGACAAAGAGCATTACACCTCAAAAATGCAAAGCCATAGGTTTACGCCATATGCTGGCATTACCTACGACCTGACACCGCAACAAAGCTTGTATGCCAGCTATACTAAGATTTTTAAACAACAGGATAACGTTGATGTAACCAGCAAATCCGTTCTTCCACCACTCATCGGGACTAACTATGAAATAGGTTGGAAAGGGTCGTTCTTGCAAGGCCGTCTGAATGCTTCGCTTGCCTTGTTTGTTTTACAGCAGAAAAACCGTACCGTTGTCGATTTCGGATTTGTTCCTGATACTAGTAGTAACGGAGGCTCATTCCAAACCATCGCTAAACCTGTGGGTAAGGTTAAGAGCAGCGGTGCAGAACTTGAATTGGCTGGCGAATTGTCGGAAAACTGGCGTATTTTTGTTGGCTACACATATAACAAAAGTAAGTATAAAAATGCGGCAGAAGTCAATGCGGAGCGGTTGGAGAAAAATACGACTGCCGACCCGTATAACTTCAGTAACTTCACGCCGGTACATATGTTCCGCCTCGGTACAAGCTACCGCTTGCCTCAAACTAAGTTAACCTTGGGTGGCGGAATATCTGCACAAAGTCGTACAAGTAGCCTTTACAATATTCGCCAAGGAGGCTACGGACTTATAGATGGCTTTGTTCAATATGACTTTCACAAACACGGCAGAATCAGCCTGATAGGAACTAACCTGGCTGACAGGACGTATTTTGAAAATAACTACAACCGTACGCGAGGTCAAAACAATTTCTATGGCGAACCGCGGACAGTTAAACTGAAATTGGATTGGCATTTCTAGAGAGAATGGATAATGATTGGGTATGTAAACATTATTGGCTAAATTCATAAAAGTATGGGTTGAATATCCTTCTTTTTTGAAAGCTGTTTCCTAACAATGGCTGAAGTTGATTCGATAGCCGGCGTATTTTCAAATATTAATTCGTTTCAAGTATTCAGCTTTGAAGGCCGTCTGAAACATTGCGTTCAGACGGCCTTTTTGTTTTCGGATAAAATACAGCAAACTTTCAATCAGCTGCCTTTTAAGATGACGCCCGAAACCCAAAAACAGCTCAAAATTACCGATGTCTCTGCTAAGAAGCTCGAAAAACTCAACCTCCATACCGCATGGGATTTGGTGTTGCACCTGCCGCTGCGTTACGAGGACGAGACGCACATCATGCCGATTAAGGATGCGCCGATCGGCGTGCCGTGTCAGGTTGAGGGCGAGGTCATCCATCAGGAAGTCACGTTCAAACCGCGCAAGCAGCTGATTGTCCAAATCGCCGACGGTTCCGGCAGCGTCCTTTTTTTGCGTTTCATCCACTTTTACGCCAGCAACCAGAAACAGATGGCGGTCGGCAAACGCATCCGAGCCGTGGGCGAAATCAAACACGGGTTTCACGGCGACGAGATGATTCATCCCAAAATCCGCGATGCCGAGAGCAGCGGTTTGGCGGAAAGCCTCACGCCGATTTATCCGACCGTAAATGGTTTGAACCAGCCCACTTTGCGTCGCATCATTCAGACGGCGTTGGACGTTACGCCGCTACACGACACGCTGCCCGATGCCTTATTGAGTCGTCTGAAACTACCGCACCTTGCCGAAAGCCTGCGCCTTTTGCATTCGCCGCCGCCGAGTTTCACCATCCACCAGCTTTCCGACGGCGCGCTACCCGCATGGCAGCGGCTTAAATTCGACGAACTTTTGGCGCAACAGCTTTCCATGCGCTTGGCGCGGCAGAAGCGTGTCAGCGGCTCAGCCACGGCATTGGGCGGCGACGGCATATTGACTCAAGCCTTGCGCCACGCCTTACCGTTTGCCCTGACCGATGCCCAAGAAAGAGTCGTGTCCGAAATCTGCCGCGATATGGCGCAAACCCACCCCATGCACCGCCTGCTGCAAGGCGATGTCGGCAGTGGCAAAACCATCGTTGCCGCCTTGTCTGCTTTGACCGCCATTGAATCTGGCGCGCAGGTGGCTGTAATGGCACCAACTGAAATCCTTGCAGAACAGCATTTTATCAAGTTCAAACAATGGCTTGAGCCGTTAGGCCTTGAAGTCGTTTGGCTTTCCGGCAGCCAGCGCAAAAAAGCCAAAGATGAAGCCAAAGCCAAACTCGCCGATGGCACCGTCAAAATCGCCGTCGGCACGCACGCCCTGTTTTCAGACGACGTCGAGTTCCAAAATCTGGGCTTGGTGATTGTGGACGAACAACACCGGTTCGGCGTTGCCCAACGTCTCGCCCTCAAAAGCAAAGGGCGCGACGTCCACCAGCTGATGATGTCCGCCACGCCCATCCCGCGCACGCTCGCCATGAGTTTCTTCGCCGACTTGGACGTGTCCGTCATCGACGAATTGCCGCCCGGGCGCACCCCGATTAAAACCCGCCTAGTCAACAACATCCGCCGCGCCGAAGTCGAAGGCTTCGTCCTCAACATCTGCCGCAAAGGACAGCAGGCATACTGGGTCTGCCCGCTGATTGAAGAAAGCGAAACCCTGCAACTGCAAACCGCCACCGAAACCCTAGCCCAGCTTCAGGCAGCCTTGCCCGAACTCAACATCGGCTTGGTACACGGGCGCATGAAGGCCGCCGAAAAAGCCGAAGTCATGGCTCAGTTTGCCGCAGGCCATCTGAACGTCTTGGTCGCCACCACCGTCATCGAAGTCGGCGTAGATGTACCCAACGCCGCCCTGATGGTGATCGAACACGCCGAACGCATGGGCTTGGCGCAGCTGCACCAATTACGCGGGCGGGTAGGGCGCGGCGCGGCAGAAAGCGTGTGCGTCCTCCTGTTTGCCGAACCCTTGAGCGAACTCGCTAAAGCGCGGCTGAAAGTCATCTACGAACACACCGACGGCTTCGAAATCGCCCACCAAGACCTCAACATTCGCGGCCCCGGCGAATTTCTCGGCGCGCGCCAAAGTGGCGTCCCCATGCTGCGTTTTGCCAATCTTGAAGAAGACCTGCACCTCTTGGAACAAGCGCGCGAAATCGCGCCCATGTTAATCGAACAAAACCCTGAAATCGTCGAAGCGCATTTGGCAAGATGGCTTTCCAGCAGGGAAGGTTATTTGGGCGTATAAAATTTGCATGAAAAGAAAAAGGCCGTCTGAAAACAGACGGCCTTTGGTTTGGCTGGATAGAGGTTTAGAAACCTTGTGCCAACATAGCATCGGCTACTTTGACAAAACCGGCAATGTTCGCACCGTTGACATAGTTTACTTTATCGCCGACTTTGCCGTATTTCAGGCAGGATTCGTGGATGTTGTGCATGATGTCGAACAGGCGTTGGTCGACTTCTTCACGGGTCCAAGACAGGCGGATGGCGTTTTGGCTCATTTCCAAACCTGAAGTTGCTACGCCGCCGGCGTTGGAGGCTTTGCCCGGAGCGTAGAGGATGCCGGCTTTGATAAATTGTTCGACTGCGCCTAAAGTTGACGGCATGTTCGCACCTTCGGCAACCACATAGCAACCGTTTGCCAGCAGGATTTTGGCAGCGTCTACATCCAATTCGTTTTGGGTGGCGCAAGGCAGGGCAACTTCGGCCGCAATGTTCCACGGTTTTTGGTTTTCAAAGTATTGCAGGCCTTGTTCTTTGGCGTAAGTGGCCACGCGTTCGCGGCGTACTTCTTTCAGCTCGATCAAAGCGGCCAGTTGCGCTTCGGTCATACCGCTATCAGGGAAGAGGACAAAGCCGTTGGAGTCGGAAACGGTCAATACTTTTGCACCCAGTTGGATGGCTTTTTCGGCAGCGTATTGCGCCACGTTACCGGAGCCGGAAATCAACACGCGTTTGCCTTCAATGCTGTCGTTGCGGGTTTCCAACATGGCTTGGGCAAAATACACGCAGCCGTAGCCGGTGGCTTCAGGGCGAATCAGGCTGCCGCCCCATTCGAGGCCTTTGCCGGTCAGGACGGAAGCAAATTCGTTGCGGATTTTTTTGTATTGGCCGAACAGATAGCCGATTTCGCGGCCGCCTACGCCGATGTCGCCGGCAGGAACGTCGGTATCGGCGCCGATGTGGCGGTAGAGTTCGGTCATAAAGGCTTGGCAGAAGCGCATTACTTCGGCATCGGATTTGCCTTTAGGATCAAAGTCGGAACCGCCTTTGCCGCCGCCCATAGGCAGGGTGGTCAGCGCGTTTTTGAAGACTTGTTCAAAAGCGAGGAATTTCAACACGCCCAAATCGACGGTCGGGTGGAAGCGTAAGCCGCCTTTGTAAGGGCCGATGGCGGAGCTCATTTGAATGCGGTAGCCGCGGTTGACTTGGACTTGGCCTTTGTCGTCCATCCAAGTGACGCGGAACATAATCACGCGCTCCGGTTCAACAATACGCTCAAGTAGGCTTTGTTGGGTGTATTTCGGGTTTTTCGCCAAAAACGGATCCAAACTCATGAACACTTCTTCAACAGCTTGGTGGAAGGGTTCTTGGTTGGGGTTGCGTTGTTTAAGATTGGTAAACAGGGTGTTCAGGTCAGTCATTTTTCTACTCCTATTGAGTGAGATATTTCAATATTTATGTTTTGAAATATAGCTGTAAAAATTTTACTTGCCAAGAAAAATTTTACCTAGATTGTTGACATTATTTTTTTACCAATTTGTAAAAATGGAATTATATTTTAAATTCAATTAAAAATATATAAAAATATTTTATTAAATAGATTTAAATAAAAATAAAATACCGAGTAATTAAACTAGAAAATGTTGAAAATTTTTTTGTAAAAATTTAATTCAGCTCATAAATTTGTGTAAATTAGCGCTGAATTGTCAACATTGTTAATGAGTGTACTACGCGAATATGGGGAAGGTTGCCCCATTGAAGACAGAGAGGCAGGCCGTCTGAAAATTCGGTACAATACACAAGAAATTCCCACAACACATACATTAAGGAAACACATGAAAGCCTATCACGACCTTATGCGCCATGTTCTCGACAATGGTATCGACAAATCCGACCGTACCGGCACCGGCACGCGTTCCGTGTTCGGTTACCAAATGCGTTTTGATTTGAGTGAAGGCTTTCCGCTATTGACCACCAAAAAACTGCATCTGCGCTCGATTATTCATGAGCTGCTTTGGTTTCTTAAAGGCGATACCAACATCAAATACCTGAAAGACAACAATGTGTCTATTTGGGACGAATGGGCGGATGAAAACGGCGATTTAGGCCCGGTTTACGGCTACCAATGGCGCAGTTGGCCTGCACCCGACGGCCGCCATATCGACCAAATTGCCAACGTGGTGGAACAAATCAAGAAAAATCCCGACTCGCGCCGTCTGATTGTATCGGCATGGAATCCGGCTTTGGTCGACGAAATGGCCTTACCACCTTGCCACGCGCTGTTTCAGTTTTACGTTGCCAACGGCAAACTGTCCTGCCAACTTTACCAACGCAGCGCCGATATTTTCCTTGGTGTACCGTTCAACATCGCCAGCTACGCATTGTTGACCATGATGATGGCGCAAGTGTGCGGCCTGGAAGCCGGTGAGTTTATCCATACGTTTGGCGATGCGCATTTGTACAGCAACCATATCGAGCAGGCCCAGCTGCAATTAAGCCGTGATTTCCGAAAACTGCCGACCATGAAAATCAACCCTGAAGTCAAAGACTTGTTTGCCTTCAAATTTGAAGACTTCGAATTGGAAGGCTACGATCCGCATCCGCACATCAAAGCAGCCGTATCGGTGTAATCCAAGTTAAAAAACAAAAGACCGTCTGAAACTTCAGACGGCCTTTTTATTTAGGTAGATTTATTGACGTTTCGCGCCATAGCCACCGATTAAGTGTTCGGTTGCATCTTTGTTTTTCAAGCCGTAAGTGCCGCCAATTTCTGCAGCATTGGGGCCGTAAAATTTGCCGTTCAGGTTGCCACTTAACTTGTCATCGGCCGTGCTGACTTTGCCGGAGAAGAGGTTGCCGTCTTTCCAGCTTGCCGTACCTTTGAAATCGTAGTTTTTATCTGCTTTGGATACGCGCTTACCATTTTCCAAAGTATGGAAGTGTGAGTTTGATGTTTCAAAACGGATACCTTTGAGGCCGAAATCAACGATAGCCATGACATTGGAAGTCAACTGACGATTGTTATTATCGGTAACCACATAGGCAGTAGAAATACCTTTGTAGGTGGCTGTACCTTTAGCAGGCAGGGTCGTGAAGACAGTTTCATCGCCCAGGCTTTGGTAGCCTTGGTATACATGTCCTTTAGGGTCGGTGTAATGCGCGAAGGTTTGATATGTCCAGCCGGCCGCAGAAGGATCATGCAACACAATTTCTGTGCCATCGCCAAAATTGATGACATAGACACCGTCGAATTGTTTGTCGAATACCAAGCCATCTTGGTCTGGACGGAAATAGGCTAGATTATTGCTAACATTCTCATTAATTTCTGCTAGTTTAGTTCGATTTTCAAGATTTTTAGCGTGTGAAGTCTTTAATTCTTCAATCTTTGCTTTGATTTCCGTTACTTTTTTATTGTTAACTGGACCTGCTTCTGGATTTTCTTCTTTTTCAAGCTTTTCTTCTTCAGCCTTTAATTTTTTATAATCTTCAGCAATTTTGTCATCCAAAGTTGATTTGCCGTATGCGAATTCGGTATTTTTCTCCTTGCCCGTTTGTTCGCTGACATCAGTTTGAGTATTGCCTTTTGAATATACTTTGGCAATAACAGAAGCGTAACTTGTCCATGTAGGTTGGGTTGCGTTGCCATTAGAGGTCTTATTAAATAATACAACGCCGTCCATTTTGACTTCATCATTGCTGTTAAAGTCAATAGAACTGATCAGACCATTTTGGTTGCGGTCTTGATTGTCCGTTTGGAACATTTTGCCTGCGGCATCTTTGCGGATTTGTACGTTAGGGTTGGATTGCTGTGCACCTTTGGAAGAGATGAAATGTGTGTGCAAAGGCTGGGTAACGTTGGCCGGATCGATTGGAGCTTCATCGGTCAGTTCGGCAAGGTTGTCGGCACTGTTAGTAAGCGTAGTAGACGGAGCTTTCGGAGTGTTGGCATTGCTGTTGTTGGCAGGATTGCCATTGTTGCCAGCAGAGTTGCCGGTATTATTGGTAGGAGTTGCGCCGGTGCTTAAAGCAGATGAACCGCCGCCTCCGCCACCACCGCATGCGGACAAGATGGCTGCGCTGATGGCTGTAAAAACGATGGTTTTAAGTTTGGTTTGGATGTTTGACATGAGATTCCCTGTATGGTTATTCGCTTGATTAAAAGGTCGGAGAGATCGTTTATCTGATTTTTAAACCTTTAATATCTGATAATAACCATAAATCATAAAAAAATAAACAGTTTGTTTGCATTTCTGTACAAAAATTAATCAAAGGGAAGATGGTTGGGTGGATATTTTCTTAGTTAATTGTTTTATATGAATTTATTTTGAATATTTTAGTGAGTTCTATAGCTAGTCTGTTTCTTTTTAACAAACTTTTCAGACGGCCTTTTGAAGATAAAAAAGCAGTCGGACTTTATGGATGCTTTTCTCTCAACGGATAAGCGTATTTCCGTTAAAATACGCCTTCTTTTCCGATTCGAAACATTGCCATGCGCCTTACCCACATCAAACTCTCCGGCTTCAAATCTTTTACCGACCCGACTACGATTCATGTGCCGGGGCAGCTTGTTGCGGTCATCGGGCCGAACGGCTGCGGCAAGTCGAATGTGATTGACGCGGTGCGCTGGGTGTTGGGCGAGGCTTCGGCGAAGCAGCTTCGCGGCGAGAGTATGCAGGACGTGATTTTTAACGGTGCGGCGACGCGCCGTCCTGCGCCGAGGGCTTCGGTGGAGCTGGTGTTTGACAACAGCGACCACAGTTTGCAGGGGGCGTGGGGGCAGTATGCCGAGGTGAGCATCAAGCGACAGCTAACGCGTCAGGGAGAATCGACTTATTTCATCAACAATCAGACCGTGCGCCGCCGCGACATTACTGATTTGTTTCTGGGTACGGGCGTGGGCGCGCGCGGTTATGCCGTCATCGAGCAGGGGATGATTTCACGCATCATCGAAGCGCGGCCGGAGGAGTTGCGCGCCTATATCGAGGAGGCGGCGGGCGTGTCCAAATATAAGGAACGCCGTAAGGAGACGGAAGGCCGTCTGAAAGGCACACGCGAGCATTTACAGCGTTTGGGCGATTTGCAGAACGAGTTGGCGCGTCAGGTGGAAAAGCTCGAGAAACAGGCGGAAACCGCCGAACGCTACAAATCCCTGACCGCGCAGTTGAACCAGCAACAGGATTTGCTCGATTACGCCCAATGGCAGCAATCGCTTGCCGCTGCCGACAAAGCGACCGCGCAGCATCAGTCTTTGCAGGCGCAGCAGGACGAAACCGCCGCGCAGGTTCAGGCATTAAACGACGAAGTACACACCTTGCAGACCGCCGAACAGTCGCAACAGCAGGCGGTACATGAATTGAGCAACAAACGCGGTGTGTTGCGCGAGCAGATTGCCCGTTTGGAAGAACAAATCCGCCATCAGCAAAACCTGCACCAACGCATCGAACGCGACAAGCAGGCAGCGCAGGCGCAGTTGCAGCGCATCCATCAAGAACAGCAGCAAATCCGCGTCAAGCTGGAAGAAAACGAGTTGCAGGTCGAAGAAAAGCAAACCGAGTTGGCGGAATGGGCGATGCAGGTTGCCGAACACGAAGAGCGTCTGCCCGAATTGGAAGAAGCACAAGCCACGCTCAACGCCGCCTTCCAAACCCAGCAGGACGAGGCAAACCGCATCCGCCGCGAACTGGCGTTGAAACAGCAGCAGCTTACCCATGCCGAACAAACCGTTGCCAAACACGAAGAGCGCAAAGGTCGTCTGAAACAGGAAAACCAAGCCCTGAACCTGCCCGACGAAGCCGAGACCGCCGCCGCGCAGGAAGCCTCCGCCTTGTTGCAAAGCCAGCAAGAGCATTACGAAGAACAAATCATTGCCGCCGAAGAAGCCCTACACGCCGCCCGCGAAGCGTTTCAGACGGCCTCAAACCGCTTCCAAAGCCTGAAGCAGCAACACATCACCTTGCAGGCGCAGCAGCAGGCGTTGTCGCAAATCCTGTCGCAACAGCAGGAAGCCGCCGACTTCTGGCAGGCAACCGACCACGCCACCGCGCCGCAACTGTGGCAACACATCATCGCACCCGCCGAGTGGCAGCACGCCTTGTCCGTCATCCTTGCCGAACGCCTGCACGCCCGCTCCGTACCGCACAGCTTCGTTCCCCCCACGCCTTTGCCGCAGGGGCAGGCTGCATGGCTTTCAGACGACCTCTCCGGCGGTATCAAGAAATCCCTGCCCGTACAGGCATTGCTGAACCAAATCCAAGCGCAGCCGCCGTTTCAGACGGCATTGCACCACTGGCTTGACGGCATATTGTGCGCGCCCGATTTGAGCTACGCCCTCGCGCATCAAAGCGATTTGAGCGCACATCAAATCTGGCTTACGCCCGAAGGCCATCAGGTCGATAAAGTCAGCGTCCTGCTTTATGCCAAACCTGCGCAGGAAAGCCTGATTACCCAAAAAGCGCGTCTCGACGGCATCGCGTCCGAACTGGAAAGCCTCGCCCCCGAACTTTCTGCCGCCGAAGCCGCGTTCAAACAGGCGGAGGTTGCCGTGCGCTCGTCCGAAACGCAGCACAAAAACCTGATGCAGCAGCAACAGCAGCACACGCGCCAATACAGTCAAGCGCAGCAACGCGCCGCCGAACTCTTGGCGCGCACCAACCAAGGGCAAATCCGCCGCGAACACATCGAGCGCGAACTGGCGCAGTTGGCGAAAGAACAGACCGTATTGCAACACACGTCCGACGGGCTTTCAGACGACATCGTTACTTTGCAGGAAGCCGCCGCCGAACTCGAACACCAACAGCAAACCACCGCACATAGCCGCCAAGAGCAGCAAGGTCGTCTGAAACAGGCGCAGCTTGCCCTGTTGGAAGCCAACCGCCAATACGGGCTGGCCGAAGTCGCCGTCCACAAGCTCAACCAGCAAAAACAAAACTACCAGCAGCAAATCGCCCAGCTTGAACAGCAAACCTTCGACTGGCAGGAACGCCAACAAGAACTTGCCCTCGCCTATGAAACCGAGTTCCAAAACGACGAGCAGCACATCAAGCTCGAAGAATTAAGCGAAGCCGTACAGACTTTGGATGAAGAATATATCGTCGTACAGGAGAAACTCGCGCAGATTCAGGAGCAGGGCAGGGAGCAATACGCCCGCGTACAAACCCTGCAAACCAAGCTGCCGCAGCTTCAGGCCGCGACCCAAACCGCTCTGTTGCAACAGCAGGAAGCCCTGATTAACGCCAAACGCTACCATCAAAACCTGACCGAACGCGCCGCCGATTTGGACGCGCTCGAAGCATTGGCGAAAGAATCGCCGAAAGTATTGAACACCAGCATCGGCAGCCTCACCCAGCAAATCGAAGCCCTCGGCGCCGTCAACCTTGCCTCCCTGCAAGAACTTGAAGAAGCGCGCGAACGCGACGGCTACTACCGCAGCCAAAGCGAAGACGTGCAGGCCGCCATCACCCTTTTGGAAGAAGCCATCGCCCAAATCGACGACAAAACCAAAGAGCGTTTCAAAGAAACCTTCGATGCCGTCAACGGCAAAGTCCAAACCTTCTTCCCGACCCTGTTCGGCGGCGGCGAAGCCACCCTCAAGATGATAGGCGACGACCTCCTGACCGCCGGCGTGTCCATCATGGCGCGCCCGCCCGGCAAGAAAAACAGCACTATCCACCTCCTCTCCGGCGGCGAAAAAGCCCTCACCGCCATGAGCCTCGTGTTCGCCCTGTTCAGCCTCAACCCCGCCCCCTTCTGCCTTCTGGACGAAGTCGACGCCCCGCTGGACGACGCCAACACCTCGCGTTTCTGCAACCTGGTCAAAGAAATGTCGGCGCAAACCCAGTTCCTCTACATCTCCCACAACCGCCTGACCATGGAAATGGCAGAACAACTCGTCGGCGTAACCATGCAGGAAAAAGGCGTATCGCGTGTTGTGGCTGTGGACATCAAACAAGCGTTGGAAATGGCTGAGCCGAATTGAGGTAGGAACAAAGGCCGTCTGAAAGAATGAGGAAGAAATCTATAATTTCATCTTCCCATTTTTTCAGACGGCCTTTTTATATTGGATACAGCGTTATTGTTTTGAAGTATTATCTTTGGCGCGTTGAGGCTGTCCCGAGCGTTGGTTGTTGCCGTTGACGGCATCGCGCCATGCTTTGCGTTCGGCTTCGATTTTGGCGGCTACTTCGTGAACCATGGTTTCTTGTTTTTTGACGGCCGGTTCTTCCGGTGTGTTGTCGGAAAAGTGGAGTCCATACCACAAGGCGGCGAAAATGCTGCAGACGAAGATAACGGCAATCAGGCCGATGATGGCCTGTTTGCCGGCGAGGGGTTTTTCGGGGGGAGGGACGAGGACGTCAAAGCAGTCGGCGCAATCGAGGGCGAAGCAGACGTTTTCGGCTTCTTTGCGGCCGCGTCGGCCTTCTGTGATGTTGAAGGAGATGTGTTGCCCTTCGGCCGGAAGGCGGGTAAGGGTGGTAAAGGCGGCAAGTGCAAGAAAGATTTCTTGGTCTGTGTCTTCTATGGTAGCGGCTCCGAAGCCGCGCTTGCTGTTCCAGCGAGTAATCGTTCCGTAATAGCGCATAATATATGTGGGATATTATTGTAGGTAACAATTTTTCCTTGGACTGATTTTAAATCAAAAAGTTTAGTTATTGTCTTAAATTTACACTAGATTTGTCTTGTTGGAAGCAGGCAGGCCGTCTGAAGGATTTCAGACGGCCTGTATGGTTTATGCCTATTTATTAAGCACTTTTTGGAAGGTGTCGATCAGGTGTTGCGCAATGGCACGGCTGCCGAATTGTTGCAGGCAATCTTGGCGCAAACGGACGGGATCGTATTGTGCGTGGTTTTCGTAGAGGGTGAGCAATGCTTTGGTCAGCTCCGGTATGTTTTCGATTGGCACCAGCAGGCCGTTGTCGGAAGTGACGATGGATTCGGGGCCGCCGCAGCGTGTGGCGATAACGGGTAAACCTTGAGACAGTGCTTCGATATAGACGACGCCGAAGGTCTCGGTACGGCTGGCGAGGACGAAGGCGTTGCTGTGGCGCATAAGGTCTAAGGTTTGGTCGGTGGTTAATGCGCCGGTAAAGGTAACGGCGTGGTTGATGCCCAAGTCGCTTGCCAGTTGTTTCAGACGGCCTTCTTCTGCGCCGCCGCCGCCGATTTTGAGTTTGAGCTGCGGATAGGTTTTGAGTGCTTCGGCAAAGGCAGGCAGGAGCAGGTCGTGGCCTTTGAGGTGGCGCAGATGGGAGACGCTGCAGAAGGTGAAATCTTGATTGTTTTTTTCGGGGAACTCGAAATCCTGTTCAAAATTGCCGCCCAGCATATTGGGCAGGTATTGCCAGTCTGTACCGGCGTAGGTTTTTTCGAGAATGCGGCAGAAATCACGGCTTACTGCGAACCGGGCCGCGCTGTGGCGCACGGCTTCGTGCATGGACGGCCATTGGTTTTTGCGGACAAGGCCGCGTGAAATGGCGCTGCTGTGTTCGGTAATTACATAGGGAATGCCGTATTTTTTGAAGATGGCGCAGGCTAAAATGGCGGCGTAGTTGACGCAATGGGCGTGAATTACGTCGGGTTTGCCGTTGTCGGCGATATAGGCTTCAAAAGCTTTCATGCCTGCGTTGACCCAGCGGATGCGGTCGATATCGACAACCGGGCATCGCGGGAAGAAATACATGCTGTCGTAGGCGTAAGTTTTGAGTCCGCCTTGCTGATGGCGGCGTAGGCCGTAGAAGCGCGAGAAGATGGTTTTCGGCTGGCTTCTCAAGTAGCGGAACATGGGCACGACCATGCCGATTTTCATGCCTTCGCGTTGCAGGGCTTGGGCTTGGAGGCGAAAAAAGATTCCGTCCACATCAGTTTCGGAAGAAGGATACCAAGAGGGGATAACGACAATATGCATGATGTATTTTTTATGGAAGTAGATAACGGCGAGGCCGTCTGAAAAGAAAAGATATCTTTCAGACGGCCTTTTGTATATTTAGTTCAATCAGTTGCCGGCAACCGTCATTTTGGAAACCAAGACGGAGCCGATTTGGTTGGATGAACGGCGTAATGCGTCGTCTGCCACGCCGATGATGTCGCGGTACATATCCTGCAAACGTCCGGCAATGGTGATTTCCTGAACCGGATAGGTAATGACGCCGTTTTCCACCCAAAATCCGGCCGCGCCGCGCGAGTAGTCGCCGGTAATGGTGTTGACGCCTTGTCCCATCAATTCGGTAACCAGCAAACCTGTTCCCATTTCTTTCAACAGGTCGGCCTGCGTGGCATGGGTGTGGTTCAGATACAGATTGTGCGCGCCGCCGGCATTGCCCGTTGTCTGCATGCCGAGTTTTTTCGCGCTGTAACTGCTGAGGAAATAGCCTTCGACTATGCCGTCTTTCACCACAAAACGCGGCTGCGTGGCCACGCCTTCGGCATCGAAATAAGTGCTGCGGAACGAGCGCAGGATATGCGGTTCTTCGCGCAGGCTGAGAAACTCGGGCAGCACCTGTTTGCCGATGCTGTCAATCAGAAAGCTGCTTTGACGGTAGAGCGCGCCGCCGCTGAGTGCGCCGATAAGGTGGCCGATTAAGCCGACTGCGACGGTGGTGTCGAACAGTACGGGATAGCTGCCGGTCGGAACGCTGCGGCTGTTCAGACGGCGTAAAGTCCGTTCGGCTGCAGTTTGGCCGATGAGTTCGGGCGCGTCCATGTCTTCGTGACGGCAGGAAGAATCATACCAATAGTCGCGCTGCATGCCGTGTTCGTCGCTGGCGACCACGCTGCAAGAAATGCTGTGGTGCGTGCTTTGCTGATGTGCGGCAAAGCCGTGGGCGTTGCCGTAAACATATTGGTAATGGCCGGTATGAACCGATGCGCCTTCGGAATTTTCAATGCGTTTGTCTGTTGACAGCGCAGCCTGTTCGCATTGCTTGGCCAAATCGATGGCGGATTCGGTACTTAAATCCCATTCGTGGTAGCGGTCGAGGTCGCCGATATGGGTTGCCATCAAGGCAGCATCGGCAAGGCCGGCGCAATCGTCTTCGGCGGTATAGCGTGCAATATCAATGGCGGCTTTGACCGTATCTTGCAGGGCGCGTTCGGAGAAGTCGGCCGTGCTGGCACGGCCTTTGCGTTGGCCGACATAGACTGTAATGTCTAAAGATTTGTCTTGTTGGAACTCGATTTGTTCGATTTCGCCCAAGCGCACGCTGACGCTTTGACCGAGCGACTCGCTGAAATCGGCTTCGGCCGAGGTAGCGCCGGATTGTTTGGCCAAATCCAGCGTGTGTCCGCACAAGCGCAACAGCTCGTCCGGTGTGTGGTTAAACAGCATAAAAAGGTTTCCTGACAGGGTTTTGCGGCATTTTAACCGTTTCAGACGGCCTCTGCAAAAATCGCACGGAAAGGCCGTCTGAAAACTGATAAAATAGGCAGATTCAGAAAATCAGGGAAACACAATGTTTGAACAAGAAGACGAATGGGTCAGCAAAACCCAAATGAAAAAGCAGATGAACGATTTGCAGGCTTTGGGTATGGAATTGACCAAACTCTCCAGCGATACGTTGAAAAAAATCGGCTTGGACGAAGAGCTGTTCGAGGCCATCGTTACCTATAAAAAAATCACCTCCAACAGCGCACTCAAACGCCAAGCACAATTTATCGGCCGCCTGATGCGCGATACCGACCCTGCGCCCATCGAAGCCTATTTGGCCAAACTGCGCGGCGACAATACGGTGCACAATGCCTTTTTGCAACGCGTCGAGCAGGCGCGTACCCGACTGTTGGCAGACGATGGCTCGATTACCCAATTTATGGCCGATTTTCCGCAAGCCGACGCCGGCAAATTACGCACCTTGATCCGCAACACTAAAAAAGAGCAGGAACAAAACAAACCGCCGAAAAACTTCCGCGCGCTGTTCCAAGAAATTAAAGCAGTGATGGAGGCCGGTCAATTCGATGCTTCAGAAGAAGGGCAGGATTGGGAGGAATAAACCTCAAGGCCGTCTGAAAACGGATTGCGGTTTTCAGACGGCCTGTATCGTAATGCCGAAGGAGGATGACCATGAAATTTCGCCGCTTTGTACCTGCCTTGTTAATTAGTGCACTAACCCTCAATGGTTGTACTAACGATCTTTGGGAAAGAAATAGCCCGTTCCATAAAACCACAACCGAAAAAACCGTTGCCAAAGACAATATTCAAGCATTTGGCGTGGTTGCCAAAGACAATACGCAGTTGGAAAAAGGCAGCTTGGTCATGATGGGCGGAAAATATTGGTTTGTCGTTAATTCTAAAGATTCGGCCAAGTTGAAGGCGATCTTGGATGCTAAGCTGAGCAAACGGTTTCAAATGGTTCGGCAAAACCCAAAACAGGTGTATGAGGCTTTGCCGGTTGAATTGAAATCCCCTGAAGCGCAAACTTTCCGCTCGAATTTCTGCCTGCGTTACGATACTCAAAAAGTTGCCGAGATTGTCAAGTTGAAACAACTGGCGTTCAAGCCGGTTGAGCTCGATGGTAAAACTGTCTACACACGGTGTATTTCTGCCGAAGGTCATTATTACGCAACGCCGAAAAATGTTGCCGAAGACCGCCATTTTGACACTGCCGTTCCAGTCAGAATTTATTATACGGAAACCAAAACAAGCACCGATGTTTGGAAGTTGACGGGGAATATCCTGAAAACGCCATTGGCGCTGGCTTTGGATGCAGTCGGCGTAGTGATAGCAGGCTCCTATGCCGTGATCGGTGAAATTGTCGATGATTCACGCAAATAATATCCAAGGCCGTCTGAAAACGGATTGCAGGTTTCAGACGGCCTGGCCCTTAAAATAAACGCTTCAAAAATATTAATTTCTCTCTATTTAATCCCACACACCATGTCCGTCAAAATCCAAACACGTTCCATTAATCCGACTGTTTTTAACGACTTGCTCACTGCCGGTACCGATCCTTTGATTGCGCGGCTGTGTGCTGCGCGTGATGTACAAAGTCCGGCCGAGTTGGACGACAAGCTTGCAGCTCTTTTGCCGTATCAAACGCTGACAAACTGCGAAGCCGCCGCCGGCCGTTTGGCGGATGCGGTTGAGCGTCAGGAAAAAATCCTGATTGTCGCCGACTACGATGCCGACGGTGCGACGGCGTGTTCCGTCGGTATGAGCGGTTTGGCGGCGATGGGGGCGAAAGTGGATTTTCTCGTGCCCAACCGCTTTGAACACGGCTACGGCTTAACGCCCGAGCTGGCTGAAATCGCGGCAGAGCAAGGTGTGGATTTATTGGTGACGGTGGATAACGGTATCGCCAGCATTGCAGGCGTGGCGCGCGCGCAGGAATTGGGTTTGGATGTGATTGTAACCGACCACCATCTGCCTGCCGAGACCGTGCCCGACTGCATCATCGTCAATCCAAACCAAAAAGGCTGCGGTTTCCAAAGCAAAAGCTTGGCGGGCGTGGGCGTGATTTTTTATGTATTAATGGCTTTGCGTGCCGAACTGCGCCGCCGCAATTATTTTTCAGACGGCCTGAAAGAGCCGAATCTGGGCGACCTCTTGGATTTGGTTGCACTCGGTACCGTCGCTGACGTCGTCACTCTAGACCACAACAACCGTATCCTCGTATCGCAAGGTCTGAAACGGATGCGTTTGGGTAAAATGCGCCCCGGTATCCGTGCCTTGTTTGAAGTGGCACGGCGCGATTGGCGCAAGGCTCAGCCTTTTGATATGGGCTTTGCGTTGGGGCCGCGCATCAACGCGGCCGGACGGCTGGACGATATGTCGGTCGGCATTGCCTGTCTGTTGGCGCGAGATAATGCCGAGGCGCAGGAACTGGCGGCGCAGTTAAACAACCTCAATATCGAGCGCCGCGAAATCGAGCAGTCTATGCTGCAAGACGCGCTGAATGCTTTTCCTGAAACCCTGCCTTCAGGTCAGACGACTTTGGTGGCGTATCGCGACGACTTCCATCAGGGCGTGGTCGGCATCGTTGCCAGCCGCCTCAAAGACCGTTTTTATCGTCCTACTATCGTGTTTGCGCCTGCCGACAACGGCGAAGTGCGCGGTTCGGGACGCTCCATTCCCAATCTGCACTTGCGCGATGCTTTGGACTTGGTGTCCAAACGCTATCCCGATTTGATTTTGAAATTCGGCGGACACGCGATGGC
The DNA here is from genome assembly GCF_051956895.1 of Neisseria sp. P0021.S006. Lineage (NCBI taxonomy): Bacteria > Pseudomonadati > Pseudomonadota > Betaproteobacteria > Neisseriales > Neisseriaceae > Neisseria > Neisseria sp. P0021.S006. Next base: position 35,112 of record NZ_JBQCWZ010000009.1, on the reverse strand, counting down.
GGCGGGTTTGAGCATACTCGAACACAATATCCCCGCGTTTCAGACGGCCTTTGAAGAAGCCGTGCGCGAGATGGTGTGCGAAGACGATTTGTCGCAAACCTTCATCACCGACGGCAGCCTGCCTGCACGCGACATTACGCTGGAACAGGCGCAAAACCTTGCTAAACACGTTTGGGGGCAGGGCTTCGCGCCACCGAGTTTTACTGACGAATTTCATGTTGTCCGCCAGCAGCCGTTGGGTGCGGAAGGCAAACACAAAAAAGTCTGGCTGCAAAAAGACGGCTACGAATTTGAAGCCATGTTCTGGCGTTGCAGCGAAGACATTCCAGAATACATCCGCACGGTGTACCGCCCCGTTGCCAACGAATGGCGGAACAATCTCGAATTGCAGCTTTATATCGACTACTGGGAAGCCGCGTAAACAAAGGCCGTCTGAAAAATGAAGAAACAAAAACCTTGGCTCGGCTTTTCATTGGCGTTGCTTGCCACCATGACTTGGGGTTCGCTGCCGGTCATCGCCCAACAGGCATTAAAAGCCGTCGATGCGCCCACGCTGGTGTGGATACGTTTTTTAGTGGCTTCGCTGGTGTTGTTTGTGCTGTTGGGGCTGACCGGCAAGCTGCCGAGGCCGTCGGAATTTTCCAAGCAAACCTTATTTTTATTGATGCTGGGCATTATCGGTATTTCCGCCAACTTTGTGCTTGTTGCCATGGGCTTGCACTATATTTCTCCGACAACCACGCAGGTGTTGTGGCAGCTTTCTCCCTTTACCATGATTTTGGTCGGCGTAGGCGTGTTTAAAGAAGCCTTTACGCATTGGCAAAAAATCGGCTTGATGCTTTTGCTGACGGGTTTGGTCATGTTTTTCAACGACAAATTCGGCGAACTTTTCAGCTTGGGCAGCTATGCGGTCGGCGTAATGATGGCGGCTTCGGGCAGTATGATCTGGGTGTGCTACGGCGTGGCGCAAAAACTTCTGTCCAAACATTTCAATTCGCAACAAATCCTGCTCATGATCTATTTTTGCAGCAGCTTTGTTTTCCTGCCGTTTGCCGAACCGTCGCAAATCGCCCATATCGGCAATCCGTTTTTATGGGGTTGCTTTATCTATTGCTGCCTGAACACGCTGATCGGCTACGGTTCATTCGGCGAAGCGCTCAACCATTGGGACGCTTCAAAAGTCAGTATCGTCACCACGCTGATTCCCGTATTCACCATGATATTTTCCACCATCGGCCATCATCTCGCCCCCGATTATTTTGCCGCTTCAGATATGAATATCGTCAGCTATGTGGGTGCCATGGTAGTTGTGACCGGAGCCTTGCTGGCGGTGGCCGGAGAGAAAGTAATGGGGCTTTTTTTGAGAAAGATATGAAGCATTTATTGCAAAACAGAATAAAACAAGGCCGTCTGAAACAGGTTTCAGACGGCCTTTATATTTTCTAAATCAGATTAATGTGGAACGGCGGATTAATAGAAGCCTTCGCGTTCTTCACGGGTGCTGATGTAGATGTTTTTCACTTGGGTGTAGGCGGCGAGCATCATTTTGTGGGTTTCTCGGCCGATACCTGAAGTTTTGTAGCCGCCAAACGGCGCGCCGGCAGGCAGGCGGTTGTAACAGTTCACCCAAACGCGGCCGGTTTCCAATGCATTGGAAACACGCAGGCAGCGGTTGATGTCGGTACTCCACACTGCGCCGCCCAAGCCGTATTCGCTGTCGTTGGCCATTTTGATGACTTCTTCTTCGGTTTTGAATTTAATCACGGTGGCAACCGGGCCGAAGATTTCTTCTTGGGCAACACGGGCTTCGTTGCTGCTGGCTTCAATCAAAGTAGGCTCGACAAATTCGCCTTTGCCCAATGCGCCTTCGATTTTTTTACCGCCGGTAATGATGCGGCAGCCTTCCTGTTCGCCGATTTTGACGTATTTCAAAATGGTCTCGAGTTGACCGGCGTTGACTTGCGAACCCATTTGGGTGTCGTCTTCCCAAGGCAGGCCGACTTTGATTTTTTTGAATTCTTCAGCCAAAGCATTGACGAATTTGTCGTAAATGCCTTCTTGTACAAAAATGCGCGAACCGGCGCAGCAGACTTGGCCTTGGTTGAACAAAATACCTTTTTGCGCGCCTTCGAGGGCTTTGTCGAAAGGCATATCGTCGAAGAAGATGTTGGCAGATTTGCCGCCCAATTCCAAAGTGGACGGAATCAGCAATTCGGCAGCGGCGATGCCGACGCGGCGGCCGACTTCGGTTGAACCGGTAAAGGCCAGTTTGTTGAAGCCTTTGTGGTGCAGCATGTATTCGCCGGATTTGGAACCGCGGCCGGTAATCACGTTCAACACGCCTTTAGGCAGCAAGTGGTTGATTTTTTGAGCGAGGGACAATAGGCTCAATGAAGTGCTGGAAGAAGGGTGGATGACGATGGTACAACCTGCGGCCAATGCCGGAGCGATTTTCCATGCGGCCATCAAGAATGGGAAGTTCCAAGGAATGATTTGGCCGACAACGCCGATCGGTTCGCGCAGAACGATGGATAAGTCTTCGGCGTCAAGTTGGGTCGCAGTGCCTTCTTCGCCGCGGATCACGCTGGCGAAATAGCGGAAATGGTCGGAAGCCAATGGTACGTCGGCGGCGCGGGTTTCGCGGATCGGTTTGCCGTTGTCCAAGGTTTCTTGCAGGGCGAACAATTCTGCGTTTTCGTCAATCACGTCGGCGATTTTGTTCAAAATGGCCGCGCGTTCGGCAGTCGTGGTTTTGCGCCATGTTTTGAACGCTTCTTGGGCAGCGGCCACGGCAGCATCGACATCGGCGTCGGTTGCGTCTGTGAACTTGGCCAATTCATCGCCATTGGCAGGGTTGTAAGAGGATAAAAGTTTGCCTTCGCTACCTTTCGTCCATTCGCCGTTGATTAAAAGACCATATTCTTTATCAAACACATTTAAATCTTTTGCCATAATACTGTCTCCTTAATGAATGGGAAGGCGTATTTCTGCGCCATAAAAACAGCTTATGCTTTTTTCTTTTTAAGTTCAAGTACTAAAAATGATAATGTTCTCAAAATTTACATTTGTAATGTTATTTCATGTAGCAGGCCGTCTGAAAAATAAAGGATTTGATTGAAATGAAAGTGCATTTGTTAATATATTTAAAGATTCAGATGGTTTGAATAGGATTTGTTATGGTATAACATCATAACTCGTTGTTTTGAAAAAGATTATGGGTTGACGGTTTCGAACATGGGGAGTATTCTCATTTATAGCTAAACAGTTTTTCAACACCCTAGGAGACTCTCTCATGAAAATGCATGCTGTGGTAGTAAATAAAGATGTAGCAGGTGATGTAGAAGTTGTTGAACGCGAACTGCGTCCGCTGGAATACGGCGAGGCGTTGGTAGAAGTCGAGTATTGCGGCGTGTGCCACACCGACTTGCACGTTGCAGCAGGCGATTACGGCGACAAACCGGGTCGCGTGTTGGGACACGAAGGCATCGGTTTGGTTAAAGAAGTTGCTGACGGTGTGAAAAATCTGAAAGTCGGCGATCGTGTCAGCATCGCATGGCTGTTCCAAAGCTGCGGTTCTTGCGAATACTGTAATACCGGCCGCGAAACCTTGTGCCGCTCCGTATTGAACGCAGGTTATACTGCCGACGGCGGTATGGCGACCCACTGTATCGTGAGTGCCGATTATGCGGTCAAAGTTCCTGAAGGCTTGGATCCTGCGCAAGCTTCGAGCATTACTTGTGCCGGTGTGACCACTTATAAAGCGATTAAAGTTTCCGGCGTTCGTCCGGGTCAATGGATTGCGATTTACGGCGCAGGCGGTTTGGGCAACTTGGCGGTTCAATACGCGAAAAAAGTGTTTGGCGCGCACGTTGTTGCCGTTGACGTCAACGATGAAAAACTGGCTTTTGCCAAAGAAACCGGCGCTGATTTGGTGATCAATGCCGCCAAAGAAGATGCGGCTCAAGTCATCCAAGAGAAAACCGGCGGCGCACACGCAGCCGTTGTCACAGCCGTATCCGCTGCGGCCTTCAATTCAGGTGTTAACTGCGTCCGCGCCGGCGGTCGTGTCGTTGCAGTCGGCTTGCCACCTGAGTCTATGGACTTGTCTATCCCACGTTTGGTATTGGACGGCATCGAAGTGGTCGGCTCTCTGGTCGGCACCCGCAAAGATTTGGAAGAAGCATTCCAATTCGGCGCAGAAGGTTTGGTTGTGCCTAAAGTCGAATTGCGTGCTTTGGATGAAGCGCCTGCCATCTTCCAAGAAATGCGCGAAGGTAAAATTACCGGCCGTATGGTGATTGATATGAACAAAGAGTGCAGCTGCATTCATCACTAATCAGATTTTGTGACAAAAAGGCCGTCTGAACAATTTCAGACGGCCTTTTTTATTGGATTGGATAACTTAAAGCGCAAAACCACTTTCAAATACGCGGATTTCTCCGCTGACAGGATCGGTGAACTCTATTCTTTTAGCCAGAAGTTTTAAAGGTTTGTCGTAGTCTTCATCACCGGCCGCCAATGGGGTAGGGTAAAGCGCATCGTTCATCAGCGGCATGTTCAAACTCATCATATGCACGCGCAGCTGGTGTTTTTTTCCGGTATGCGGCGTGAGGCGGTAGAGGCTGAATGCGCCGCGGTTTTCAATAAGCTCGATGGTTGTGTGGGCGTTGGGTTCGCCTTCCGTTTCCCGCGTGAGAAAGAATTTTTCGCCGCGTTCCATTCGGGACGAAATATGCAGCGGATAGTCCAAATCCGTCCGCGTCGGCGCCACCGCTTCATAAGTTTTTTGGACGGTTTTTTCTTGGAACATGGTCTGATAATCGCAACGCGTGGCAGGGTTGAGTGAAAGCAGCATAACGCCTGCCGTATCTTTGTCCAAGCGATGAATCGGCGTAATGTCTTCAACATTCAAATGCTGCAATTCCCGCCGCAGACGTAGGCGCGTGAGCAGGGTTTCCCGCAAAAACCTGCCGCTGGGGATGACGGGCAGAAAATGCGGTTTGTCCACCACAAGCAAATGCTCGTCAATATGCAAAATCTTTTCATCAAACGGAATACGCGGCTCGCTCTCACGGCTGGTTTCACGGTAATAAAACATCGTCTTGCCGGGTTCGAACAAAGTATTCTCATCAAACGGTACGCCATCCGCGCCCACCACAAAACCGCTGTTCAGCCGCCGCCGCCAGTTTTCTTCGCCGACAAAGGGAAAATGAGCGCATAGAAAATGCAGCAGCGGCAAGCCGTAAAACTGCTTTTCGTGCGGCAAAACCAAGTAGCTGGGTTTGACACCGTCTAGAAGGGGTAGGGGATTGGTACGTTTTTTCATGCGGCGGATTGTACTCGGTTTTTAGGATTTTTTCAGACGGCCTTGTTTTTATGGAAAATAAGTTTCTAATAATAGATATGTATTGATGCAGGTTTTGTGTTTAAATAGATTCTTCAAACGAGCAGAGAAACTGGTTTTGTTTGAACTTGCTTTTATGGCATGAATTAAAGAAATGATAAAGAAGCAATATTTGAGAAAAGGAGAATATTATGCAGAGAAAAATCAGCATAATCATCATGTTATCCGCATTTTCCGTATCCGCTATGGCGGGAGGGGAAGTTCGGCTTGGTAAGAATAATGCATACGATAATGAGTATGAACTTGTGGTAGAGCATGAAGTAAATGAAGAAGTTTCACAATTAAATCAAGACGAGTATGCCGCACATCCAATACGCAACGATAGCGGCGTCATGCAGTCAGGGAAAGCTGCTTCAGGCAGACAAGCCGTTTCCCAATACGGAAAACCTAATTTGCCGCCTGTCCGCTTAAATCCGCATCCTTCACGACCTTGATTTCAAAATCAAAGGGCTGATCCATTTGTTTGGACAGCCCTTTTGTTTTGTCGGCTCACTCACATTTTTGTTTGCGCAAAACAAGTTTGTAATCAGTTTTGATGCTGGTTTGATCGCCAATCATCTTAAAATCATCTATCAAACAACGGTTTTCTGTACATTTCAACATGAAATCTGCACCGACCCTATGGCCGTCAAATTGTTTAAATGTTGCCCGGACGGTATGGGGAGAAGTGACCTTGACTTGCAAGGTTTTATGGAAGTTGTCAGGATGATCCTGACCAAAGCCCAAGTAGTAATGTATCGGCATGTCACACCCCATCTCCATATCGGGTTGCTTGCGGATATTAGTGTCAAATTTATTGAATTGTCGGATGATTTTTTGTAGTTCAGGCGTGGTAATACGATTGTGTTCAGAGCCTAAATCCACTTTGGTCAGATAAACCTTTTTGACTAAATCTATTTTTGCTTGATTATTTGCGGCGTTATTTGCAGCCATCGCTTGGGAAGATAGGCTGGTAGTCAACAAGCCGATAACAAAAAGAGAGCGCAGTGTTTTCATGATGTGCATAGGGATGAGATGAAAAGAATCCAAGTATAACGACATTGAATCTATATTGAATATATTTTTAAGAAATTTAAGTTGAAAGGCAGGGGAAGGATGGGAACCATTGAATATGATTCTGTAATCTGCTTACAGGCCGTCTGAATGCGAAAACCGATTTTCAGACGGCCTTTTGATTTGTTCCCAAACTCACAAACCCTTAAAAATCAGCTATAATGCCCAACTATTTGGTTTTCGCTTATCCCATATTGAAATGGCACAAAAAATTCAATCTGTAAAAGGCATGAACGACCTTTTACCTGTCGAACAAAAAGATTTCAAACTGACGGCTGCGTTTTGGCAGGCGTTTGAAGATACGGTTAGCCGTTGGACACGCGCTTACGGCTATCAGCAAATCCGTACGCCGATTGTCGAGCAAACCGGTTTGTTTGTCCGCTCCATCGGCGAGGAAACCGATGTGGTCGGCAAGGAAATGTACACCTTCTCCGATTCAAACGATTCTTTGAGTTTGAGCTTGCGTCCTGAAGGTACGGCTTCCTGTCTGCGTGCGGTGGTCGAACACAACCTTCTGTACAACAGCCCGCAAAAGCTGTGGTATATGGGGCCGATGTTCCGCCGCGAGCGTCCGCAAAAAGGCCGTTATCGTCAGTTCCATCAGGTCGGTATCGAGGCTTTGGGTTTTGAAGGGCCGGATATTGATGCGGAAATCATCGCGATGTCTGCTGACTTATGGGAAAAATTGGGTATTCGCGAATACCTGACTTTGGAAATCAACAGCTTGGGCAACCGTGAGGAACGCGCGGCACACCGTGCGGCATTGGTTGAATATTTGACCCGCTATGAAGCACAACTGGATGAAGACAGCAAACGCCGTCTGAAAACCAATCCTTTGCGTGTTTTGGATACGAAAAACCCTGATTTGCAGGAAATCTGCAATGCGGCACCGCGTTTGGTGGATTACTTGGGCGAGGCTTCGCAAAACCACTATGCACGCTTCAAGGCGATGTTGGACGGTTTGGGGATTCAATATGTTGAAAATCCGCGCTTGGTACGCGGTTTGGATTATTACAATCAGACGGTTTTTGAGTGGACGACCGACAAACTCGGCGCGCAGGCGACTGTGTGCGGCGGCGGCCGTTACGATGGTTTGATTGAAGAACTTGGCGGTAAGCCTGCGCCGTCTATCGGCTTTGCGATGGGTATTGAGCGCCTGTTGCTTTTGGTGAGTGAATACGGCTCTCTGGAAGTGAACGCTGCGCCTGATGTCTATGCAATGCACCAAGGCGAAGGTGCGGACTTGCAGGTGATGAAATACGCGCAAGCCTTGCGCGCACAAGGTTTCAATGTGATGCAGCATTCCGGCTATCAAAGCCTGAAAGCGCAAATGAAAAAAGCAGACAACAGTGGCGCACGCTTTGCCCTGATTGTGGCTCAGGATGAGCTGGCAAACGGTACGGTTACCCTGAAAGATATGCAGGGCAAACACGAACAGAAAACCGTTGCCGCCGCTGATTTGACAGACACTTTACAACAATGGAAGAACGCATAAATGGCAGCCCATTTGGAAGAACAACAAGAGTTAGACAACTTTAAATATTTTTGGAAACGCACCGGCCGTTGGATCTTTGCCTTGCTGATTGTGGCGGCTTTGGGGTATTTGGGTTACACCATTTACCAAGGCCAAAAAGCTTCAAAAGATCAGGAAGCCGCCGCCGTATTGGCGCAAATGGTGGAAAAGGCGCAGCAAAAAACCGACCCCAAAGCCATCAACGCCGATTTGGCTGAATTGCAAAAAAACTATCCTGATTCTATTTCGACAGCCCAAGCTACGTTGATGGTAGCGGCGACCGAGTTTGATGCCGGCCGTTATGATGTGGCGGAAGGTCATTTGAATTGGGTGCTGAAAAACCAAAACGCACCGCTGGTTCAAGCTTTGGCAGCCCAGCGTTTGGGCGTTGTCCTGTTGCAGCAGAAAAAATACGATGCCGCCATCAATGCCCTGAATACTCAGGTTGAGGCTGATTTCGAGCCTTTGATGCTGGAAACCAAAGGCGATGTTTACGTTGCCCAAAATAAAACCAAAGAAGCCGTACAAAGTTACGAAGCTGCTTTGAGCAAATTGCCGCAAACCGCAGTAGGCCGCGAATTGCTGCAAATGAAAATCGACAGCTTGAAATAAGTTTGTTTGAAATCAAGGCCGTCTGAAGTTGCCATGACTTTTCAGACGGCCTACACTTATCCTTATCAACCGTGTTTTTAAAACACCTGCTTGTGTTCCGCTCCCGTTTTTAGGCGGCACTTGACACAGAAAGACTCCATCATGAAACCCACCATCGCGCTTGTCGGCCGCCCCAATGTCGGCAAATCTACTTTATTCAACCGTTTGACGCGTACCAAAGACGCGCTCGTGCATGACTTGCCCGGCCTGACGCGTGACCGCCATTACGGTCATGGCAAAGTCGGCAGCAAACCTTATTTGGTCATCGATACCGGCGGTTTTGAGCCGATTGTGGACAGCGGCATTTTGCACGAAATGGCAAAACAAACCTTGCAGGCTGTCGATGAAGCCGATGCGGTTGTGTTTTTGGTGGACGGCCGTACCGGCTTGACCCCGCAAGACAAAATCATTGCCGACCGTTTGCGCCAAAGCCCACATCCTGTTTATTTGGCCGTGAATAAGGGCGAGGGCGGCAATAGGGCCGTGCTTGCCGCCGAGTTCTACGAACTTGCCCTGGGCGACCCTTATGTTATTTCAGGTGCGCACGGCGATGGCGTGTATTATCTGATTGAAGATATTTTGGAAACCTTCCCCGAGCCTGAAAAGGAAGAGGAAGAAGCGAAACATCCTGTTTTTGCTGTAATCGGCCGTCCAAATGTCGGTAAATCAACCTTGGTAAACGCCATCCTCGGTGAAGAACGCGTGATTGCCTTCGATATGGCAGGCACGACGCGCGACAGTATCCATATCGATTTTGAACGCGAAGGCAAGCCGTTTACCATCATCGATACCGCAGGTGTGCGCCGTCGTGGCAAAGTGGATGAAGCGGTGGAAAAGTTCTCTGTTATCAAAGCTATGCAGGCGGTTGAAGCGGCAAACGTTGCTGTTTTGGTGTTGGATGCGCAACAAGATATCGCCGACCAAGATGCGACGATTGCAGGTTTTGCTTTGGAAGCAGGCCGTGCTTTGGTGGTGGCGGTCAATAAATGGGACGGCATCAGCGAAGAGCGTCGCGAGCAAGTGAAACGCGATATCAACCGCAAACTGTATTTCCTTGATTTTGCTAAGTTCCACTTTATTTCTGCATTGAAAGAGCGCGGTATAGACGGTTTGTTTGAAAGCATTCAGGCTGCCTACAACGCGGCAATGATTAAGATGCCGACGCCGAAAATCACGCGCGTATTGCAAAGCGCTATCGAGCGTCAACAGCCGCCGCGCGCAGGATTGGTGCGTCCGAAAATGCGTTATGCCCACCAGGGCGGCATGAATCCGCCGGTGATTGTGGTACACGGCAATTCGCTGTACGCCATTTCTGACAGCTATACGCGCTATTTGACCCAAACGTTCCGTAAAGCCTTCAATCTGCAAGGTACGCCGCTCAGAATTCAATACAATGTTTCGGAAAACCCGTATGAAAATGCGGAAGACAAACCGAAGAAAAAACCGCTGCGCCGTGTCAGCCTGAGCAACCGTATTGAGAAACGCGAAGGCCGCAAGGAAGAGAAAAACCGCTTCAAGAAGAAAACCAAAGTCAGTGTGAAAAAACAATTCAGCAAATAAGCATAAAGGCTGTCTGAATAATTTCAGACGGCCTTTTTATAATGAAAAACAGCTCATTAGAGCTTCATGGCATATTTTCGATAGGGTTTGCCGAATTTAGAAAAAACATCTAATTTGGATTTGGGATTGTTGTGAATATGGAAATGAAACAGTCGGTTTGACGGGAAGTTCCCTTATTACTGGATTTCTAAACGGTGTGATAGAAAAAAATAGTTGGTAATTTATCCTATTCGGGGCTACAATCCCATCTAACGCCGATTTTGGCGTCTTTACAATCATAATAATGGAGCTCAAGAATATGACAGCTAAAGGACAAATGTTACAAGATCCTTTTTTGAATGCGTTGCGTAAAGAGCACGTTCCGGTTTCGATCTACTTGGTAAACGGCATCAAGCTGCAAGGTCAAGTGGAATCATTCGACCAGTACGTTGTTCTGCTGCGTAATACTTCCGTCACTCAAATGGTTTACAAACACGCTATCTCAACAATCGTTCCTGCACGCGCAGTCAGCCTGCAACACGAAAACAAACAACCTCAAGCCGCTGCCGCAGCTGCTCCGGTTCAAGTTGAGACTGTGCAACAACCTGCCGAATAAATGATGTAACGCATTCCTGTTTTTCAATACCTTACCGCTTTTGCGGTAGGGTATTTTTATTTTCAGACGACCTTTATCATGCTGCTTGAGAACATTCTTCCCTTTGCCCACTCCCTGTTACAGCAAGCCTTAAAAGCAGGCGGCCGCGCTTTGGATGCGACGGCCGGAAACGGGCATGATACTTTGCTGTTGGCGCAGTCGGTTGGAGAGACTGGTAGGGTGTGGGCGTTTGATGTGCAATCCAAAGCACTGGAGCAGACTCAAGGCCGTCTGAAAGAAAACGGCGTAGATGGTCGGGTAGCCCTGATACATGACGGCCATGAAAACCTTTCGTCTTATATCGACGAGCCTTTAGATGCCGCAGTATTTAATTTCGGTTGGCTGCCGCGTGGCGATAAAAATTGTACAACTGAGGCGGCAAGCAGTATCCGTGCGCTGACGGATACTTTGGGTTTGCTGAAAGAGGGCGGGCTTGCCGTAGCGGTATTGTATCCGGGGCATGAAGCCGGCCGAATAGAGGCTGAAGCGATTGTGCAATGGGCGGAAACTTTGCCGCAGGAAGCCTTTGCCGTGTTACGCTATGGCTTTGTCAACCGCCGTAATGCGCCTCCCTATCTGCTGGCGATTGAAAAGTTGCGTCAGAAATAGATGTTTGCGGTAAAATAGCTGCTTTGTTTTTCAACCCTTAACATAAGAAACTGCCATGCAATATCTGTTTGTAAAATACAGCCATCAGATTTTCGTTGCCATTACCATCCTGTTGTTCAACATACGTTTTTTCCTGCTCTGGCGTCATCCTGAGAAGCCATTGGCTGGTATTTGGAAAGCCATGCCGCATTTGAACGACACCATGTTGCTGTTTACCGGCTTGTGGCTGATGAAGATTACCCATTTTTCGCCGTTCAATGCGCCGTGGCTCGGCATGAAAATCCTGCTGTTGCTGGTTTATATTGTGTTGGGCATGATTATGATGCGTTCGCGTCCGCGTTCGCCGAAATTCTATATCGTCTACGTTTTGGCCATGTCGTGTGTTGCCACGATTGTTTTCCTTGCCAAAACCAAAACGCTGCCGTTTTAAAAGAGGCCGTCTGAAATGTATCCGCATTTTGCCGTTGTCGCTTTGGGCAGCAATCTTGCCAATCCTGCCGAACAGGTTCGCGCCGCTTTGGCCGAATTGGACGCGCATCCGCATATTCGGCTCGAAAAGGCTTCTTCCCTGTATCTGACTGCGCCGGTCGGCTATGACGATCAGCCCGATTTTGTGAACGCCGTGTGTGCCGTGAAAACTTCATTGGACGGCGTGGCGCTGTTGGCAGAGTTAAATCGCATCGAGGCCGAATTTGGGCGCGAGCGTAGCTTCCGTAATGCGCCACGCACTTTGGATTTGGACATCATCGATTTTGACGGTATCCGCAGCGATGACCCGCATCTGACCTTGCCGCATCCGCGCGCGCATGAGCGCAGTTTCGTGATGTTGCCGTTGGCTGAAATTCTTCCAGATTTCGAGTTGGGCGAGCATGGCCGTGTGGCTGATTTGGCTCAGGCTTTGGGCGGGCAGGGGATTCGCCTGTTGAAAGAATAAGGGCCGTCTGAAAAACAGGCTGAAACAAGAAAGGGCGTGTTGGACACGCCTTTTTTGCTATAAAATATTGTTGGAAAACACATTACAAAGAGTTACTATGAATCCTCGTTATATTGTTGTCGAAGGCGCCATCGGTAGCGGCAAGACTGCTTTGAGCCGCCGCTTGGCAGAGCATTTCAGCGCGTTGCTGTTGTCGGAGAATCCGGATCACAATCCGTTTCTCATGAAGTTTTACAGTAATGTTTCCAATAATGGCTTGGCTGCCGAGCTTTTCTTCCTAACGCGCCGCGCTGAAAGCGTGAATATTATTGAAGACCAATGCGCGCAAGGCGGAATGGTTGTGGCTGATTTTTTGCCGGAAAAAGATCGTATTTTTACGCCCATCGTTTTGAATGATGACGAGCAGCAGCTTTTTGTCGATATGAAGCAACGCATTCTGCCGCAATACGCGGAGCCCGATGTGGTGATTTATCTGCAAACCGCCGTCGAAAACAACCGCAAACGTCTGCAAAAACGTCACGAAGGCATTATCAGTTTGTTCCCCGAAGGCTATTTGGGACGGGTGCATGACGAATACAGCCATTTCTTCCATTTGTATCAAAGCGCGCCTTTGCTGACCGTCAATGCCGATGAGTTGGATTTGGCCGGCAATGACGACCACTTCCAGCTTTTGTTGCGCGCATTGGAAGATTTTCAAGGTACGCGCAGTTATTTGAATTTAAGCGAAAAATAAACGCAGGCTAGGTTTAGGCCGTCTGAAAGGAATAATATGTCAAAATATCAATTCACACTCCCATCTTCTTCCGGCAGCGATTTTAATTCCGCCGAACATTTGCCGTTGGTTGTCTATTTTTATCCTAAAGACAGCACGCCCGGCTGTACCACCGAAGGCTTGGATTTCAATGCCAGATTGGAACAATTCAAAGCATTGGGCTATACCGTTGTCGGCATTTCGCGCGACGGTGTCAAATCGCATCAGAATTTCTGCGCTAAACAAGGTTTCCAGTTTGAATTGTTGAGCGACAAAGAAGAAACTGTCTGCAAACTGTTTGACGTGATCAAGCTGAAAAAGCTTTACGGCAAAGAATCCCTCGGCATTGAGCGCAGCACGTTTGTGCTGGACGAAAACGGCGAAATCGCCCATGAATGGCGCAAAGTCAAAGTGGCCGGACACGCGCAAGAAGTTTTGGATACAATTTCTCAAGCCTCTTAAATAGGGCTTTGAAAACCTAAAGGCCGTCTGAACGGATGTAAAGCCATGCCGTTCAGACGGCCTTTCAATACAGTTTGATGAATATGGACGATTTAATAGACAAGCTGCTTGAATCCCTTTGGCTGCAAGACAGGCTCAGCCACAATACGCTGCAAAGTTACCGCCGTGATTTGGTCAAAGTCGCTGCGCGGTTGGCCGAGGGTGGGCAGGATTGGTTGAGTGCCGATGAATTTGCCCTGTCTGATGCCGTGTATGCGGAGGGAGAAAAAAACACGTCCCAAGCGCGGGCATTGTCGGCTTGCAAGCGTATGTACGGCTGGTTGGAGGAAACGGGCCAAAGGGCAGACAATCCCACCCGTTTTCTCAAGGCACCGAAATCGGAACGCAAACTGCCTACGCTGATTACCGAAGCCCAAATCGACGCGCTGCTGGCTGCGCCGGATGTGGAAACGCCGCACGGGCTGCGCGACAAAGCCTTGCTTGAAGTCATGTATGCAACAGGTTTGCGCGTGACCGAAGCCGTCAAATTGACGCTCAGCGATATCGATTTACATCGCGGCAGTATCCGTACCATAGGCAAGGGCGACAAATTGCGTCTGGTTCCGTTGGGGCAGGAAGCGGCGTATTGGGTGGAACGCTATTGCAACGAATCGCGCCCGTTGTTGCTAAAAAACAAGATCTGCGACGAAGTGTTTGTCAGCCAGAAACGCAGCGGCATCAGCCGTCAGCTTGCATGGATGATAGTTAAAGAATATGCCGAAGCGGCCGGTATTGCTTCGCTCAGTCCGCACGGCTTGCGCCATGCTTTTGCCACGCATTTGGTCAATCACGGCGTCGATTTGCGTTCGGTCCAGATGATGTTGGGACATTCCGACATCAACACCACGCAGATTTATACCCATGTTGCCAATATCCGTTTGAAAAACATGGTCGATGAACACCATTCCCGTTCATAAATAAAGGCGGCATCTCGAAGATGCCGCTTTTTGTTATCATGGCCGTCTGAACGGTTATAAAGTTTATTATTTATAAAATAACAATCAAAATGCAAATTTACATAGAAAAATTTCAAAACAAAAGGATGGTGCCAATATTGCAATGCAAACCGTTTTTATTTATATTTACGTTCAAGAATAAATCCTACTCTCAATTACAGAGGGTAACAAAATTATTGGAGCACATCATGTTTGTCTGCATCTGCAACGCCATTACTGACCACGACATCAAAGAGACCATCGCCGCCGGTGCAACCACCATGAGCGATTTGCAGGCTCAATTGGGCGTGGCAACTTGTTGCGGTTGCTGCGGCGAATTGGCTGCATCGTTTTTGACTGCAAGCAGTGCCCAAAATACCGTGACTGCCGGTATTAACGTTCAGTCTTAATTCAGAATACACATAAAGGCCGTCTGAAGGCGCTATCTCGCGCCTGCTCAGACGGCCTTTGTCATGCCTGTATGGTTTGGCGGCATTTTGCTATACAATGGCCGCTTTTGTCCCTCCGAGAGTAACCACCATGAAACTGACCTTGATGTTTCGGGAATATTGCAGCCTGTGCCACAAAATGCGCGAACAATTAAAGCCTTATCAGGAGCAGTTTGGATTTGGGCTGGATATTGTCGATGTTGATGAAGATCCGGTTTTAGAAGAAAAGTACAATGAGCTGGTGCCTGTTTTGCTGGATGGCGATACCGAAATCTGCCATTGGTTTTTGGACGAAGAAAAACTGAAAGCGCATTTGAGCGCGTAACAAACCATTGACCATATTGCCTTTCAGACGGCCTTCGGCTGTTTATGCCGTCTGAACCTTGATTTTATTATGACTGAAAAACTTTCTCCCGATGCGCTGATTGAAGCGGCGCTGTTGACGCAAGTCGAACCCTTAAACGAAAAAAACATGCGCGAATTGTGCGTGCCGCCGTTATCGCAAGACAAGCTAATTGACGTGTTGGCGCAACTGAAGGCACGCTGGCAGGGCAGGGCTTTACAACTGGTGCATACCCATGAGGGCTGGCGTTTTCAAATCGCCCAAGCCGCATTTGAACGACTAGGCAGCCTGCAAGAGCAGCGAGCGCCGCGTTATTCCCGTGCCGTGATGGAAACGCTGGCGATTATTGCCTATCAGCAACCGGTAACGCGTGGCGATATTGAAGGCATACGCGGCGTGGCAGTGTCGCAAAATGTCATGCAAACCTTGCAGGATAGGGGCTGGATTGAAGTCATCGGCCACCGTGATTCTGTCGGCCGTCCGGCTTTGTGGGCGACAACGGCAACTTTTTTAAGCGATTTGCGTTTGGAAAGTTTGGAAGAATTGCCGCCGCTGACTGAATTGGGTGAGCTGGTGTTGCCTGATTTGATGGAAACGCCGCCGACAGGCGATGAGGAGGCTGAAGAAGCAGTTGAATCAGGAAGCAGACTGATTAACTGATTTGAATGTAAAGGCCGTCTGAAACAATCGTGTTTCAGACGGCCTTTATTATTGTATAACATCATGATTTTAAATATAATTTTCATCTATTTTAATAACTTATTGATTTTGTGATATAATTTAAGAATTATTAGAATAAATATCTCTCATTCTGTAATAGTTTGAGAAGGCATACGGAAACGTTTCTTTCTTTATCAATCGGCAGCCCGTTTGTTCTTCAAATATGCGCTGTATCAACTACGGAACCGATATGAAATTCAAACAATTTATTCAAAACAAATCTTCTTTCAATCCAAGCGTGGTCGGTATTACGCTTTTCTTCGTCCTTTTGCTTTTGTCAGCTGCTTTGGTTTGGCCTCAAAATACTGAGGCTTTGTTAAATGCAATGAAGCAGTTTATCTTTCAAAATGTCAGTTGGTTTTACATTCTGACTTTCTCTGTATTCCTTATTTTCTTATTGGCGCTTCCCATCAGCAGCTTCGGCAGTATCAGGCTGGGTACAAACGAGGACGAACCTGAGTTTTCGTTTTTATCATGGTTGGCCATGCTGTTTGCGGCCGGCATGGGCGTGGGCTTGATGTTTTTTGGTGTGGCCGAGCCTTTATCGCATTTTTCTTCCCCGATTGCCAAAGGCAATGCGCAAGAGGCGATTCTGCATACGGTATTCCACTGGGGGATTCATGCCTGGGCAATCTACGGAATCATTGCGCTTGCCTTGGCGTATTTCGGTTTCCGCTATAAATTGCCGCTGGCGTTGCGTTCCTGCTTTTATCCGATTTTAAAAGACAAAATCAACGGCAAAATGGGCGATGCCATCGATGTGATGGCTTTGATTGCGACTTTGTTCGGTATTATCACAACCTTGGGATTTGGCGCGGCACAAATGGGTTCCGGTTTGCTGAAGATGGGCTGGGTGCAGGACAACAGCTATGTCTTGCAGGTCGGCATTATCGTTGTTGTGATGGCGATTGCCATATTTTCCGCAACTTCGGGCGTGGGCAAAGGCGTCAAAATTTTGAGTGAAACCAACTTGGTATTGGCACTGTCATTGCTGTTGTTTGTCTTGTTGAGTATGCCGACGACGTATTTGATTTTCGCATTCAGCGACAATTTGGGCACTTATTTGAGTAACTTCGTTTCGTTCAGCTTTAAGTCATATACCTACGAGCCTGAGCATACAAAATGGTTTACCGGCTGGACGGTGTTGTATTGGGCTTGGTGGTGTTCGTGGTCGCCTTTTGTCGGTTTGTTCATTGCCCGAATTTCGCGAGGCAGAACCATCCGCGAATTTATTTTTGGTGTATTGGCAGTGCCTAGCCTGATGAGTATTTTGTGGTTTACCGTATTTGGCAATTCAGCCTTGTGGCTGGACACGCATGTGGCAAACGGCGCCTTGTCTGCCTTGACCAACGAGCCTGAAAAATTGTTGTTTGCCTTTTTGAATTATTTGCCGTGGCCGGTTGTCAGCAGCTTGGTAGCATTGCTGGTGATTTCGCTGTTTTTTATCACTTCTGCCGACTCGGGCATTTATGTGCTGAACAATATTGCTTCGCGCGATAAAGGGCTGGCTTCGCCTAAGTGGCAATCGGTTATGTGGGGCGTGTTGATTTCTGCTGTGGCCATTGTGTTACTGGGTGCCGGCGGTTTGCCCATCTTGCAAACCATGACCCTGATTGCGTCTCTGCCGTTTGCGGTGTTGATGATTTTTATGATGGTTTCTTTGTGGAAAGCTCTGAACAACGATGCCAACTATTTTGCAACCGCCGTCAATCCGAGCAGTATTTTCTGGTCGGGCGATCATTGGAGGGAACGCCTTGGTCAAATGATGAATCAGACGCAGGAAGTCGATATCATCAAATTTATGAAAAATACGGCGCTTCCGGCAATGCAGGAATTGAAAAACGAATTGACCGAAAAATACAATATGGACGTAGAAATCCGTTGCCTGTTGCAACAGGATGAGCCGTCGGTGGAGCTGGTGGTGCATAAAGGGACGGTAAGGGATTTTGTCTATGGGATTAAATCCGTAAAGCGGGAAATTACCGACCAGTTGATTCGTGAAGACAGCCTGCCTCATTTCAAATATGCAGCAACGTTTATACCGTTGACGTATTTTTCGGATGGGCGCGATGGATACGATGTGCAATATATGACGCAAAAAGAATTGATTGCCGATATGCTCAAACAGTATGAGCGTTATCTGAACCTGCTTGCCGGAGTAGGGCAGGAATTGATGGGGCATGAACAAGTAGAACTGGCAGAGTAAAATAAATTTAGGCCGTCTGAACATGTAGCAATATTCAGACGGCCTTTTTATTGCCCGCTTAAAAAATAATTTGTTTAAAATAAATATCTTAGATAAATCATAAGAAAAATCTGATTTAAACTATAAAAAACCTTAGTTATAATCAACTTATCTAAAGCTATTCCGCATGAGTGCGGGTGATTTACTAAGGAATACTGCAATGCTGTTGGCACTTTCTTTGCGTGATTTTGTCATTGTTGAAAACCTGAATCTTGATTTTCAAAACGGCTTTACCGTATTGACGGGCGAGACCGGCGCAGGCAAATCGATTACTCTGGATGCGATTGGCCTGTTGTTGGGCGATAAAGCCGATTACAGCCAAGTGCGCAGCGGCGCCAAAGAAGCGCAGTTGTCGGCTTTGTTCGACATCAGTGGTTTGCCTGAATTGAAAGCGCAGCTACAGGAGCAAGGTCTTTTGGAAGAAGATGCTGAAGAGCTCAGCATCCGCCGTATTATCGATGCTAAGGGTAAAAGCCGCAGTTATATCAATAATCAGGCAGCAACATTGGCGCAACTGAAAGCCATCGGCGAGCAGTTAATCGATATTCACGGACAAAATGCCCATCATTCGTTGAATCAAGAGTCTGCGCAACGCGAGTTGTTGGACGCATTTGCCGGCAGCAAAGAGCAGGCTGAAACGGTCAAACAGCTTTATCAAAATTGGGTCAATGCGAAAAAGGCACTGCAAGAAGCACAAGAGCAGGCAGAAACCATGGCTATCGAACGCGAGCGTTTGGAATGGCAGTTTAATGAATTGAACCAATTGGAGCTTAAACCCAACGAATGGGAAACCTTAAGCCAAAGCCACGACAGTCTAGCGCATTCGGCCGAGTTGCTGCAAACCGCCGAGCAGGTGGGCGACAGCATAGACGGAGATAACGGCATCCAACGTCAAATCTACCAATGTCAAAAACTGTTGGGCAATCTGCAAAACATTGAGCCGCGCTTTGCCGAGAGCCTGAATATGTTGGCAAGTATTGAAGCAGAATTGGGTGAAATCAGTGCTAATATGCGCGATGTGGCCGGTCGCAGCGATATCGATCCTAATGAATTGGCCGCACAAGAAAGTCGCATGGGCGAATTGATGAGCATGGCGCGCAAATACCGTATTGAGCCGGAAGAGTTGCCGCAAAAGTTGGCAGAAATCGATGAGCGCCTGCAAAACCTGCACGCGGCTGCCGATTTGGAAGCCTTGGAAAATACAGTCGCACGCAATCTTGCCGAATACCACGAAGCCGCACATATCCTCTCCGCCATGCGCCATCAGGCAGCCAGCCGTTTGGGCGAAGAAACAACCGAGCATATGCAACATTTGGCCATGAAAGGCGCACGTTTTGACATCGTCTTGTTGCCGTCTTCACCGACTGCACATGGTCTAGAGCAGGTGCAATTCCAAGTGGCGGCAAATAAAGGCAATCCGTCCCGTCCTTTGAATAAAGTGGCTTCCGGCGGTGAATTGGCGCGTATCAGCTTGGCTTTGCAAGTGGTTGCCAGCCAATACACGCAAGTGCCGACATTGATTTTTGACGAAGTGGATACCGGTATTGGTGGCGGCGTTGCTGAAATGGTCGGTAAAGCTTTGCGTGCCTTAGGTAAAAAACATCAAGTCTTAGCGGTAACCCATCTTCCTCAAGTCGCCTCTTGCGGTGAAAACCATTGGCAGGTCCGCAAGCATAGCGAAGGGGAGCAAACCGTCAGCGAAATCAGTGTTTTGAACCATCATCAGCGCATTGAGGAAATCGCGCGTATGCTGGGTGGCGAAATCATTACCGATACCACACGCAGCCATGCTGCCGAACTCTTGCATTTGGCAGCCGCCTAAAAGCCTCAAGGCCGTCTGAAAATAGGATTCAGACGGCCTTTTCTATATTTTGCCACCCTTTCAGGCGGGCCGAATACAAGGTATGATTATATCGTCTGTTTACAAGGAAATTTTGATGAAAGTCCTGTTTATCGCCGATCCGATGGCAAGTTTTAAAACCTATAAAGACACTACTTACGCCATGATGCGTGAAATGGCAAAGCGCGGTTGGCAGCTTTTTCATACCTTGAGCGGAGAATTGTCCGTCCGTGAAGGCTTGGTAGTGGCTCAGGTGGCGGCATTTGAGTTTGTCGGCGCGAAAAACGATGACGATCACGAATGGTTTAAATCAGAGGCAAAAGTTCAGACGGCCTTGAAAGATTTCGATGCGGTCATTATGCGCACTGATCCGCCGTTTGATATGCAATATCTGTACGCGACCCAGTTTTTGACGTTGGCACAGCAGCAGGGTACAAAAGTATTTAACAGCGGGCAGGCAATGCGCGATTTCAATGAAAAATTGGCTATTTTGAACTTCAGCCAGTTTACCGCGCCGACTTTGGTTACCACACGTTCCGCCGATGTCCGTGCCTTTTTGAAAGAACACGGCGACATCATTATCAAACCTTTGGACGGTATGGGCGGTATGGGCATTTTCCGCCTAACCGAATCCGACCCCAATATCGGCAGTATTTTGGAAACCCTGATGCAGCTTGATTCACGTACCATCATGGCGCAACGTTATATTCCTGAAATCGTACATGGCGACAAGCGCATTCTGATTATTGGTGGAGAGGTTGTTCCGTATGCTTTGGCGCGTATTCCGCAAAACGGAGAAACGCGCGGCAACTTGGCTGCCGGCGGCCGCGGCGTGGCACAGGAATTGAGCGAGCGCGACCGTGAGATCGCAGAAACCCTTGCGCCTGAATTGAAGCGTCGCGGTATTTTGCTTGCCGGTTTGGATGTCATCGGCAACAACCTGACCGAAGTCAATGTAACCAGCCCGACCGGCTTCCAAGAAATCATGAAGCAAAAAGATTTCAACGTTGCCGCTATGTTTGCAGATGCCGTAGCATCTTGGGCAAAACAATAAACCCAAAGGCCGTCTGAAAATTGACCCGACCGTTTCTTTTCAGACGGCCTTTTTATGTTGAGAATATGATGGAACCATCTTCCTACGCATCTGAAAAAAAAGGTAAAAACGGCATTAAGCGCATTATCAATGCGTTTGGCTATTCCAAAGACGGACTGGCTGCCGCGTACCGTTATGAAAGCGCATTTCGCCAAGTTTTTTGGTTGAACCTGATTTTAATTGTCTTGGCCTTATTCCTTGATTTCGGGCCGGCCATCAAAATGGTGCTTGTTGTCGCATCGTTTATTTCATTGATTACCGAATTGTTTAATACCGCCGTCGAAGCAGCCGTTGACCATACCTCTACTGAAAAACACGAGCTGGCCAAGCGTGCCAAAGATGCCGGCTCGGCCGCGCAATTGATGGCTTTGTTCATGTTATTTATTGTTTGGATTATTGCATTAACTGCTTAAAAATGTGGTAATATGGTAATTCGTTAGGATTAGATAGTATTAATTAATCTATATCAAAGTTTTCAGACGGCCTTTGGTTGTAAGATGAAGGCTGTATATCCCAGCCATTTGGCAAACACAAGGAGCAAAACATGAAAAAATTAATGGCAACCCTGATTCTGGCAGGCTTGGCAACTTCCGTATCTGCAGCCGGTATCCATATCGAAGACGGTTGGGCGCGTGCTACTGTCGAAGGTATGAAAATGGGTGGCGCATTCATGAAAATCCAAAACGATGAAGCCAAACAAGACTTCTTGGTAGGCGGCAGCAGCCCTGTTGCAGAACGCGTTGAAGTACATACCCATATTAACGACAACGGCGTTATGCGTATGCGCGAAGTTAAAGGCGGCGTGCCTTTAGCTGCAAAAGGCGTAACCGAGCTGAAACCGGGCAGTTACCACGTTATGTTCATGGGTCTGAAAAAACAATTGAAAGAAGGCGAAAAAGTGCCTGTAACCCTGAAATTCAAAAACGCCAAACCTCAAACTGTCGAGCTGGAAGTGAAAACCGCGCCTAAAGCCGAAATGCAGCACGATCACGGCGCACACGGTGGCGCACATCAGCACTAATTGCTTGAATTTGCATATAAAGGCCGTCTGAAAGTCATTGGGCTTGCAGACGGCCTTTTCTGTCGTCAAATCAAAATGTGCTAAAATCACGCTTTAAAAAATGTATTTAAAACCCACATTCCGCTCATGAATACTCACAACACACCAGCAAACATCATCGTCGGCCTCTCCGGCGGCGTCGATTCATCCGTTACCGCGGCCCTGCTCAAACAGCAAGGCCATCAAATCAGCGGCGTGTTCATGCAGAACTGGGAAGATGACGACAACGACGAATATTGCAGCATCAAACAAGATTCCTTTGATGCCATTGCCGTTGCCGATATCATCGGCATCGACATCGACATCGTCAATTTTGCCGCGCAATATAAAGACAACGTATTTGCCTATTTTCTCAAAGAATACAGCGCAGGCCGCACGCCAAACCCGGATATCTTGTGCAATGCCGAAATTAAATTCAAATGCTTTTTGGACTATGCCATAGAGCAGGGCGCCGATACCATTGCCACCGGACACTATGCCCGCAAAGAAGTTCGAAACGGCGTGCATTACCTGCTCAAAGGCTTGGATCAAAATAAAGACCAAAGCTATTTCCTATATCGTCTCAAGCCTTTCCAACTCGAGCGCTCGATTTTCCCATTGGGTGAGTTGGAGAAGCCTGAAGTCCGCCGTCTTGCCGAAGAATTCAAATTACCGACTGCAACCAAAAAAGACAGTACCGGCATCTGCTTTATCGGCGAACGCCCGTTCCGCGAGTTTTTGCAAAAATACCTGCCGACCAATAATGGCAAAATGGTGACCCCTGAAGGCAAAGTAGTCGGCGAACACGTCGGCTTGATGTTTTACACGCTGGGCCAACGCAAAGGCTTGGGCATCGGCGGCGCAGGCGAGCCGTGGTTTGTTGCGGCCAAGGATTTGACCAAAAACGAACTGATTGTCGTCCAAGGCCATGACCATCCTTTGCTTTATACGCAAAGCCTGGTTATGAACGATTTGAGCTTCACATTGCCAGAACGCCCGAAAGAAGGCCGCTATACCTGCAAAACGCGCTACCGTATGGCCGACGCGCCTTGTACGTTGCGTTATTTAGATGATGAAACCATCGAGCTTGTTTTTGACGAGCCGCAGTGGGCAGTAACCCCAGGCCAATCTGCGGTACTGTATGACGGCGATGTGTGCTTGGGCGGCGGTATCATCATGTCCACCGACAAGCCTGTCATTATTACAGCTTAATAAAAGGGCCGTCTGAAAACGAAGCGGCAGATTGAATAAAGCCTTTCAGACGGCCTCGATTTCAAAAAACGACTAAATAAAAGACTGATCAATATGGAAAAACTCTGGCTCAAAAGCTACGAACAAGGCGTAAACCCTGAAATCGATATCTCTCAATACAGCTCCATCAGCGATGTATTCCGTCAAAGTGTCGAGAAATTCGCAGATAAACCTGCTTTTCAAAATATGGGCAAAACACTGACTTATGCCGAAGTGGGCAAGTTGGCGACCGATTTTGCGTCTTACCTGCAAAACGTATTGAAACTACCGCGCGGTGAGCGTGTGGCAATTATGATGCCGAACGTTTTGCAATATCCGATTGCGCTTTTCGGTATTTTGCAGGCAGGTTTGGTGGCAGTGAATACCAATCCGCTTTATACGCCGCGCGAGTTGGAGCATCAGTTGAAAGACAGCGGTGCGACCACGATTGTCGTGTTGGAGAACTTTGCCAATACGCTGGAGCTGGTGTTGCCGCGTACGCAAATCAAACATGTGATTGTCGCGTCGGTCGGCGAGATGTTCGGCATGATTAAGGGCGCGTTGCTGAACTTTGTCATCCGCAAAGTGAAAAAAATGGTGCCGGAATACCGCATTCCAAATACCATCACTTTTCAGACGGCCTTGAAGCAAGGTGCAGCAAATACGTTCAAACCAGTCGAGTTGACACGTGACGATACTGCCTTGCTGCAATATACAGGCGGCACGACCGGTTTGGCAAAAGGTGCCGTCCTCAGTCATGGCAATATCTGCGCCAATATGTTGCAGGCAAAAGAATGGATTAAAAACAGCCTGCACGAAGGCAAAGAAACGGTTATTGCCGCGTTGCCGCTTTATCATATCTTTGCCTTGACGGTAAACCTGATGATCTTTGCGAATACCGGTTCTAAAATCATCCTGATTACCAACCCTCGCGATATGAAGGGGTTTATCGGCGAATTGAAAAAAGAGCCGATTAGCGTGTTCATCGGTGTGAATACCTTGTTTAATGCGATGGTCAACCGTCCGGATTTCGCCGAAGTCGATTTTTCCCGTTTGAAGCTGACTTTGGGCGGCGGTATGGCAACGCAAAAAGCCGTTGCGGAAAAATGGAAAAAAATCACCGGTACGCCGATTGTGGAAGCTTACGGTTTGACCGAAGCCAGCCCGGGTGTGTGTTGCAATCCTTTGAATATCGAGGCTTACAGCGGCGGTATCGGTTTGCCGGTTCCTTCGACCGAAGTCGAATTACGCGATGCGGACGGCAAAGAAGTGCCTATCGGACAGCCGGGCGAATTGTGGGTACGCGGTCCGCAAGTGATGAAAGGCTATTGGAACCGTCCTGAAGAAACCGCCAAAGCAATCGATGCACGCGGCTTTTTAGAGACCGGCGACATTGCCGTGATGGATGAAAAAGGCTGGCTGAAGCTGGTGGACCGCAAAAAAGATTTGATTGTGGTATCCGGTTTCAATGTATATCCGAACGAAATCGAAGAAGTGGTGGCCAGCAACGACAAAGTCTTGGAAGTCGCCTGTATCGGCGTGGCAAGCGAGAAAACCGGTGAAGCGATTAAGGTCTTCGTCGTACGCAAAGACCCGTCTTTGACCAAGGAAGAACTGATCGATTTCTGCCGCAAAGAACTGACGGCGTATAAAGTGCCGAAAGACATCGAATTCCGCGACGAGTTGCCAAAATCCAACGTTGGCAAAATCCTGCGCCGCGAGCTGCGCTGATATATAGAATCAGTATGATAAGGCCGTCTGAAAACGCTGTTTTCAGACGGCCTGAAGCTTTTGCCGTTTGCCAGAATATGCTGCTTCAAGTTAAAATCACACATTCCAACATGGGTATCACATCATGACTAAATTCATTTTCGTAACCGGCGGCGTTGTATCTTCTTTGGGTAAAGGTATCGCCGCCGCTTCTATTGCTACTATTCTCGAGTCGCGTGGCTTGAACGTGACCATGCTTAAGCTTGACCCGTATATCAACGTTGACCCGGGTACCATGAGCCCGTTTCAACACGGCGAAGTATTTGTGACCGATGACGGCGCGGAAACTGACCTCGACCTTGGTCACTATGAGCGTTTCATCAACGCCACCATGACCCGCCGCAACAGCTTCAGTACCGGCCAAGTCTATGAAAACGTGATTGCCAAAGAGCGTCGCGGCGACTATTTGGGCGGTACCGTACAAGTGATTCCGCACATTACTGATGAAATTAAACGCCGTATCCATGAAGGCGCGGCTGGTTATGATGTGGCGATTGTTGAAATCGGCGGTACAGTCGGCGATATCGAATCGTTGCCTTTCTTGGAAGCCATCCGTCAAATGCGCAGCCAGCTCGGCCGTAATAATACATTGTTTGCCCACCTGAGCTATGTTCCCTACATTGCCGCCGCCGGCGAAATCAAAACCAAACCGACCCAGCATACCGTTAAAGAAATGTTGAGCATCGGTTTACAACCGGACATCCTGATCTGCCGTATGGACAGAGAAATGCCTGCGGACGAGCGCCGTAAGATTGCTTTGTTCTGTAACGTTGAAGAACGCGCCATCGTGGGCAGCTACGATGTGGACAGCATTTACGAATGCCCTGAAATGCTGCACAACCAAGGCATCGATAGCATCATTACCGAGCAGCTTCAACTGAATGTCAAACAAGCCGATTTGACCGAATGGAAGAAAATCGTTCACGCGATTCAAAATCCGAAACATACCGTCAAAATCGCGATGGTCGGCAAATACGTTGATTTGACCGAGTCCTACAAATCATTGATCGAAGCACTGAAACACGCCGGTATTCACACTGAAACCGACGTACAAATTACCTTTGTCGACAGCGAAAGCATTGAGAAGGGCAATGGCGACGTTTCCATGCTCAAAGACATGGACGCGATTTTGGTGCCGGGCGGCTTCGGTTCACGCGGCGTGGAAGGCAAAATTGCCGCCGTACGCTATGCGCGTGAAAACAACGTACCATACTTGGGCATCTGCTTGGGCATGCAAATTGCCCTGATCGAATACGCCCGCGATGTTGCAGGCTTGAAAGGTGCGAACTCTACCGAGTTTGACTTGAAATGCGCTGCGCCTGTCGTTGCCCTGATTGACGAATGGCAAACTGCAGACGGTAGCGTAGAAACCCGTGACGAATCTGCCGATTTGGGCGGTACCATGCGTTTGGGTGCGCAAGAAGTTGACCTCAAACCGGGCAGCCTTGCCGCAAAAATCTACGGTAGCGAACATATCCGCGAACGTCATCGCCACCGCTACGAGGTCAACAACAACTATGTGCCTCAGTTGGAAAAAGCTGGTTTGGTCATCGGCGGCGTATCCGCAGGCCGTGAGCGTTTGGTTGAAACCATCGAATTGCCAAATCATCCTTGGTTCTTCGCGTGTCAGTTCCATCCGGAATTTACTTCCAATCCGCGCAAAGGCCATCCTTTATTCAGCGCGTTTGTGAAAGCCGCGTTGGGTAACAAAAAAGCCTGATTGATGTGATTGAAAAAGCACCCGTTATCCGGGTGCTTTTTTCTTTTCAGACGGCCTTAGAAGTTATTTGTCTTCATTGACTTCGCGGTCGTTCAAAGGTTGTACGGGACGGTTGTTTTCGCCACCGATAATGTCGCGCATGGCTTTAAACTGCGCCGCATCTGCCTGAACCGGAGTTTTTAAGACAACCCAAGTCACGTTTTCGCTGCAAGGCGGCGTTGTCAGCGAGCCTTTCAGCTGAAATGACTTGCTATCTTTAGGCAGCAGGGCTTGGATATTCAAGTTTTTCAAATCTACGGATTCGCCTGCTTTCAGTTTTTTGGCAATGAGTGCGGACAAGGCAGGGTTGTTTTTGCCCGGTTTAAATACAGAGCCGATGACCGCCAAAGTACCGTCTTCGGCTTGATGGACGAAATGCGCTTCCATCGGGAAATGTTTGCCTTTGAAAGTATGTTCGCTCGGCGTATGGAAGTGGAATTGTTTTAAGGTATAGGTTTTACCGTTAATCACGATGGTTTGTGCCTTGCCTTGCGGCGTGGCTTGAAGGGTATGGCCGTTATTTTCTACTTTGTAGTCGGCGACGTTGTAACGGTATGCCAGTTGTTTGCCTTTTACTGCTTTTGTTGCGGAGAAGTCCACAGGAGATTGCTGTTTGCCTGTTTTGCAGACAGCAAAGTCTTCACTTAAATCGCCCCAGTGTGCAGCATCGTTTTCACCTGTGTAAGACCAATGTGCATGATGGGTTTCGGCGGATACCGTTGCAGTAGAGACAGCCATTAGCAAAGATAAAAAGAGATGTTTGTTCAACATAAGGGCTCCTGTTTATTTATATTAGGTAAAAGAAAAAATTTATACCAAATAAATTATTGATATAAAAAAACTTCTTCATAAGAAGAAAGTTAATGATAGTGGCAATTTGGGAATGTTGGGTTGATATATGGCAAACATTTATCAAGCAATCATTTTTGATTAAATGATTGCAATAAGAGGGATGATTGTCCTTGCAGTGACTTTGAATGGGAGAGGCCGTCTGAAATTTCTTTCAGACGGCCTGTTTTATTTGAAAATGTTGTAAAAAGTCTAAACTCTAATAAATAAAAGTGCTTATCAAGATGAAAGTAGTTGTTTGTAGCGTTGGAAAACATTAATATTGCTAAACGTGTTTTCACGAGATTTTAACTTTGTTTTGGAGAGAATAATGAAAAAATCGATTATCGCTTTGGTTATTGCCGGTTTGCCGCTGGCTGCATCTGCAGAAGTGATTCTGTATGGTCAAATCAAAAGTAGCGTGACCGTCGGTCAAGTAAAAATCAAAGGTGATGCAGGTTCTGAAACCAGCTCTACCGCAACCAGCATCAATGACAATACCTCCCGCATCGGTTTCAAAGGCAGCGAGAACTTGGGCGGCGATTTGAAAGCCATTTGGCAGGTAGAACAAAAAACGGCCATTACCGGCGGTTCCCAAGGTTTTGCCACTCGGGACTCCTTCATCGGCCTGCAAGGTAACTTCGGTAAGATTCGCGCCGGTAAACTCAGCAATATGCTGAATGAAATGGACACCATCGATCCATGGATGTACAAAACCAATGCCGCAGGCTTGGGCATCTTTACCCGTACCGGCAACCGCAACGCCGCTGTACGCTACGACAGCCCGGATTTCGGCGGATTCAAATTCAACGTGTCTTACGCACCGCGCGACAACCGCAATCCTTCAGATAAATACACGCATACCCAAGCGGCCAAAGACCAATACACCGGCGGCGTGAGTTTCTCTAAAAACGGCTTTACCGCCAATGCGGCTTACGGCCACTACAACGGCGCGTACACCGACAAATCAAGCAAAGCCAAAGCGGCGCAAATCGCCAAAGTCGAAACTTATTACGATAAAGACAATCTCTTTGTCGGCGGCGGCGTACAATATGCCAAAGGCCATGAGACAGCCAACAAATATTTAGGCTATTTCACCGATGATTTTAATCAGTACAAGGGTAGTGACATCACTACCGACACAGGCAAAGAGGAAGCCGTGAAAGTAGTTGATGCAGCGGTAACTGTCGGCTACAAATTCGGCAACGTGACCCCACGCATTACTTACGCACACGGCTGGCCTGCCAAGGGCGTGAACAGTGGCGAGAAATTGGTGGATAAATTCGACCAAGTCGTTATCGGCGGCCAATACACCTTCAGCAAACGCACCGGCATCAATGCTCAACTGGCGTATCTGAAAGTCGGCAACAAAACCCGTCTGACTGCGGCCAACAAAGGCGGCGTTGAACAAAAAGCCGCTTCTGTGGGCCTGTATCACAAATTCTAAACCGTCTTGAAAGACAAGGCCGTCTGAAAAATTTCAGACGGCCTTTTTGTTGATTAAAGCGGTTTATTTGTCGTGCTTGGTCAGTGTTGTGCCGTGACGGCCGCCGCGTTCTTTCAAACGTTGTACCAAGCCTTCGACCGTTGTCGGCATACCGTCGATACAGAATGCCTGATACAGGGCGGTGTGCAGGGCATCATTGCGGCTGAACGCATTGCCGATCAGCTTCCAATCGCCTTTACGCGGCTCGATCCAGCGGTGGTTTACTGTGTCGCCGTATGCGAATACTTTGTAAGAAGAACGCTTGTCGTTACTGTAAGTAAAGGACGTACGGGCGCAATAGAGGCCTTCGACGGAGAGGTTGTCGTAGCCTTTGTCGGAGCGTACGTTCAAGACATAGCGGATGCTGTTGTCCGGCGCAGGCATGATTTGCAGGCTGCTGAGCAGGATTTTGGGCTGCTTGCCGTAGGTTTCGTTGACATAGAGGTCGAACCAATCGCCCGATTGGGTATCGGGCAAGGGCGGCAACTCGGCTTTATGTTCTTTAAATTCGCGTGCGGCAACTTCTTCAGGGCTTTCCTGATAACGCGTGTTGGTCAGCGTATCCTTTTGGCTGAAACCCAAAGCAAATGCTTGAGTCGCGGCAAGGCTGAGAGCGAGAAGGGCAAAACGGCGCATAGACAGCTCCAAAGTGAAAAACGGCTTTATTTTATGGGCTTGCAGGGTGGGGTGCAAGTAAGTGCGGTATAATTGACGTTAATTCTGATTAATATGACGAGTTTTCATCATGAATACACAAACTCTGGATGTCATCGGTTTGAAATGCCCGCTGCCGATTTTGCGTGCTAAAAAAGCTTTGGCGCAAATGCAGGAGGGCGAAGTGCTGACCGTATTGGCTACCGATGGCGGCGCGCCCGGCGATTTTGAAGCGTTTTGCCGTCAGACCGGACATGTCTTGTTGGAATCGAGCGAAGCCGACGGCGTGTTCAAGCTGGTGTTGAAACACAAATAAGGCCGTCTGAAATGTCTAAAGCCGTCGCGTTGTGTGCCGCCGTATTGGCCGTCTGCCTGAGTGCATGCGGCAAGGAAGGCGTTTCGCCGCAGAACGCTGCCGATTATGCCCAAAATGTAACCGACTTGTTCCGCCAAAGCTGCGTGGCCTCAGACGGCGATGCCGCCCTTGTCGGCGAGTTTGCCAATGCCAACAAACTGGTTTTATTGTCGAAAAAAGATATTGCCGATTTGCCTGCCGGAATGATGGATTTGGAGGCATTAAGCATTTGGAAGAAAACGGAAAACGGCGTAGATTATTATTTGAGCCTGACTGAAGACAGTTGCAGCGTGCGCACGGCTAAAGCCGACGACCATCTGATTTTCAAACAATTTTTAGCTTTGGCAGAAAATCCGCCGCAAGGTTTGAACGCTGAGTTGCGTGCCGATAATTTGGCGGAAGCCCCGTTGCCTATGCGTCAGATTTCCTACGCATGGCGCGCGTCCGGCAGTCCGAAAGAAACCTTGCTGACCGTCAAAACAACGTCGTCCGAGCATTTTCCGGTACAGGCTGTTTTTTATTTGACCCATCATTCTTACGACAATAAGGCCGCCGTTTTGCCTTAGGCCGGTTGACGATTGAAACATCAAATCGATAGAAACCGTTACCGCCGAATAAAGGCCGTCTGAAACATTATCAAACCAAACCACTCGAAAGTAAGCTATGCAAACCCTGACCATCATCCGCCCCGACGATATGCACTTACACCTGCGCGACGGTGACGCGCTCAAAGCCGTTGCCCCCTACACCGCCCGACAAATGGGTCGCGCGGTTATCATGCCCAACCTGAAGCCGCCCGTTGTCAGCATTGCCGATGCCCAAGCATACAAAGAGCGCATTATGGCCGCCCTGCCAGAAGGCAGTGCCTTTCAGCCGTTGATGACGCTTTATTTGACCGACAACGCTACTCCCGAACTCGTGCGTGAAGCCAAGGCTGCCGGTATCGTGGCTTTCAAACTCTATCCAGCAGGCGCGACCACCAATTCCGATTCCGGCGTGACCGACTTGTTTAAGCTAATTCCCGTGTTGGAAGAAATGGCGAAACAGGGTATTTTGTTCTTGGTTCACGGCGAAGTAACCGACCCCGAAATCGATATTTTCGACCGCGAGGCCGCCTTTATCGAGCGCGTGATGAAGCCGGTTCTGGCGCAAGTGCCCAACCTCAAGGTCGTGTTTGAACACATCACCACTGCCGAAGCAGCCCGACTGGTATTGGAAGCTGGCGATAATGTGGCCGCGTCCGTGACGCCGCAACACTTGCTGCTCAACCGCAACGACCTTTTGGTCGGCGGCGTGCGCCCTCATCATTTCTGCCTGCCGGTTCTCAAACGCGAAACCCACCGTCAGGCTTTGGTTGCCGCCGTTACCGGTGATAAGGCGCACAAATTCTTCCTCGGCACGGATTCTGCACCACATGCCAAAACTGCCAAAGAAAATGCTTGCGGTTGTGCCGGTATGTTCAGCGCGATGACTGCCATTGAGCTTTATGCTGAAGTGTTTGAGAAAGCAGGCGCGTTGGACAAACTGGAAGCCTTTGCTTCTAGAAACGGTTCGCACTTCTACGGTCTGCCTGAAAATACCGATACCATCACATTGGTCAAACAAACACAAACCGTACCTATCAGCGTACCTTACGGCGATGGCGAGCTTGTACCGATGAGGGCCGGCGGTGAGATTGAATGGACGGTGCAATATTAAATTTGCTGTCAATAAGGCATAAAAAGAAACAACCTGCTTGAAAGGGCAGGTTGTTTTTTTATTGTCGTTCAGACGGCCTGTCGTGGGGAGGGGAGACAGACAAGGCCGTCTGAAAACCAAATTATATTGCGTGTTTATTCGGTCAACATGGGTTTCAGTGCTTCCCAAGCCTGCGGCAGTTGGGTAAAGCCGTCCGAAGCCATCAAATGGCCGCCTTCGGGAATATGGGTAACAGGACTTTTGAGTTTGGCCGCCATGTCCAAAGTCAGTTCGGGCGGAACATGGGTGTCGTTGTCGGAAACCAGACAGTGTTTGGGCATGTCGATTTTGCGCAGGATGTCGAAATCGGGCGACGCTGCTTTAATGTAGGCATCAAGCGCAGGCAGGGGTGGCAGCGTATCGGCAAAACCGGCGGCAAGCAACAGACCGCCGATTTTTTGGGGCTGTTGGCGGCTGAGAAAGTGAAGGAGGGTAATGCAGCCGAGACTGTGGCCGACTAGGAAGGTATGGGCATCGGGCTTGCCGATGTGCTGGTCAAGGGTAAACTGCCACGCGGTCGTGCTTGGTTTGTCGGGATTGGGCATGGCGAGGGAGATTGCTTGTGCGCCGGTGCTTTTGATTTGGGCGCAAAGCCAGTCAAACCAGTTGCCGTGCGGATTGCCTTCAAAGCCATGTACGATATAAACGCGTCGATTCATGTTTTTCCTCCTTCAGACGGCCTGAGACTTTTGTCTAAATCTCTGCCTGTAAGCGTTTATTATACCATGTTTGTTTATGTTTTATTGTTTGTCGCTTGGTAAGGATTTTTAATTAAGCTTTTGTTGTTAAATGATATTTGCAAGAATAATAAAGCAAACAACACGGCAGGGGCAGATGGTTTTGCCGTGTTGTTCGGGTTTGAAATATATATGGGCCGTCTGAAAAACCGGTTTAGAAATAGCCTTGTTTTTTGCGTTCTTCCATTGCCGCTTCCGATACGCGGTCGTCCATGCGCGTGGCGCTGCGTTCGGAAATGGTTGCGGCGGCGGTTTCAGCAATGATGTCTTCGGGCGTGGCGGAGGTACTGGCAACAGGGCAGGTGCAGGAAATATCGCCGACGGTGCGGAAACGGACATCACGGATTTGGGCAATTTCGCCTTCGCGTTTTGGGGTCAACGGGGTAACGGGAACGAGCAGGCCGTTGCGTTCGACAACTTCGCGCTTGTGGGTGTAATAAATCGGCGGCAGGGCGAGTTTTTCGCGTGCGATGTATTGCCAGATGTCCAATTCCGTCCAGTTGGAAATCGGGAATACGCGCATGTTTTCGCCTTGGAACAGGCGTGTGTTGTAGAGCGACCATAATTCAGGACGTTGGTTTTTAGGATCCCATTGGCCGAACTCGTCGCGGAAAGAGAAGATGCGTTCTTTGGCGCGCGCTTTTTCTTCATCGCGGCGAGCGCCGCCCATTAGCGCATCAAAGCCTTGTTCTTCAATGGTTTCAACCAGCGTAACGGCTTGGGCGGCG
Organism: Neisseria sp. P0021.S006; assembly: GCF_051956895.1. Taxonomy (NCBI): domain Bacteria; kingdom Pseudomonadati; phylum Pseudomonadota; class Betaproteobacteria; order Neisseriales; family Neisseriaceae; genus Neisseria; species Neisseria sp. P0021.S006. Next base: position 1,554 of record NZ_JBQCWZ010000009.1, on the reverse strand, counting down.
TTGCGAGAATCGGTTTCGCGGCGCAAGACGACACTGCCTTTGCGGATGGATTCTTCTACGCTACCGATCACAAGTTGTACGCCGGTACGCGCGACTGTGTCGTCGCGGAATTGGATGACTTCGGGGTAATTGTGGCCGGTATCGACGTGCAGGAGTTTGAACGGCAGCTTCAGCGGACGGCCTTCGATTTGGAAGGCTTTGACGGCAAGCGCCAGCAATACGACTGAGTCTTTGCCGCCGGAAAACAGCAAGGCCGGATTTTGGGCGTTGGCAATGACTTCGCGGATGATGTAGATAGACTCGGCTTCGAGCCAGTCGAGGTGGTGGTTTTGGATGGACATTTTTTCTCTCTTTGCAACCTTGGCGATAGTCGATACTTTAGTGAGGCCGTCTGAAAAAGGGAAAGAATGGTTTGTTTGTTGCAAAGATGTTTTTGTTATATTGCAAGGCCGTGTTTTTCAGACGGCCTTTGCGCTTTAACTTATTTTTAAACCGATTTCTCTGACGAAGCCTCTGTCTTCGCGTACACTTTGGTCTTTTAGAAATGAGAATGGTTTATGTATCACGGCGAGAGATTTAATGCGTACAGCCATTTGGCCGGTTTCTTATTGGCAGTGGCGGCGTTGGTGCTGATGCTGGTGAAAGCGGTGGAATCGGCGGACGGCTATCGGATTGCCGGTGCACTGACTTACGGAATCTGCCTGCTGCTTCTGTATTTGGGTTCAACCTTATATCACAGTATTCCGCAGCCTAAGGCCAAGGCGATTTTGCAAAAGGTTGATCATTGTATGATTTATCTTTTGATTGCAGGCAGTTATACGCCGTTTACGCTGATTACCCTTCACGGCGGCTGGGGCTGGTCGCTTTTCGGCGTGTCTTGGGGATTGGCTTTGCTAGGCATTGTTCAGGAACTGACAATTGGGCGCAAAAGCGAGAAGCGGCTGCTGTCGATGGTGATTTATGTGTTGATGGGCTGGCTGATTGTGGTGGCGGTATGGCCGCTGATACAGTCGCTTTCGGCTGGTGGATTATTTTGGCTGGTGTTGGGCGGCGTATTGTATAGCGCGGGGATTTATTGGTTTATCAACGATACGAAAATCCGCCACGGCCACGGTATCTGGCACTTGTTTGTCTTAGCAGGCAGTTTGACGCAATTTATCAGTATTTATTTTTATGTGTTGTAGTTTCAGACGGCCTGAAATAAAAAACCTCTCAGTTTGACTGAGAGGTTTTTGTTTGTCGTTAATCTGGGTTTTTGTCGTGGAATTCGTGGAATTCGTAGTTGTAGGTCAACTCTTTGCCGGCTTTGGTTTGCGCCAGATAATCGTCATAAACCGCACGGATTTCCTTACGCAGCAGGAAGAGGGCGATTAAGTTCGGCAAAACCATAAAGCCGTTGAACATATCGGACATACTCCAAACCAAATCCACTTTGCCCAATGTACCCAATACGATGGCCACCAAAACCAGTGCGCGGTAGATGCCCAAGTGTTTGCCGCGGAACAGGAAGCGGATATTGGATTCGCCGAAGTAGTACCAGCCGATGATGGTGGT
>NZ_JBQCWZ010000008.1:0-60361 GCF_051956895.1 Neisseria sp. P0021.S006 | reverse complement strand
CGCCAGCGGCGCACGGCTGTCTTTACCGGTCGCCAAAACCAGCACACCTGCGGCGATGGGTATCCATATTGCCAAGCTGAGTAGGTAGTTGGAAAACATAGTGGTTAACCTGTGGTTAAAATAAAAAATATAGTTGTATGGGTTGGTTTTCAGACACCATTTCAGGAGGCCGTCTGAAAAAGATTGTGTATTTTGTATATGGCAAAATCAAGAAAACGTATATCTACCGTCATTCTTTTATTCCATAACCGCCTAAAACCTTCTTTTCAGACGGCCTCTTCCATATTTTTCTTGCCAAAACCATTATCCGAAGATTTTGACTACGCTCCATCGGTACGGTTGGTGTCCATCTCAAGTTTAATGAACGCATCAATCATGCTGCGCCAAACTGCTTCTGCTACTTCGGGCGACAAACCGGCCTTTTCGGCATAAGCGCGGCACGAGGTAATCACTTGAGCCACCCGTTCAGGCGCGGAAACCGCCCGCACATCGTTTTTAGGTTTCAGACGACCAGCCTGCCGTACCAATTTCTGCCGGCGGGCGAGTAATTCGATTAATCCCTTGTCCAAACCATCAATGGCTTCGCGGACTTCGTCCAGGGTTTGCGGTAATTTGTCTTCAATCATTATTGTTGCTCAAATTTTCTTTTTTAGACGGCCCCTATACACACAAACTATAGACAGGCCGTCTGAAATCCCGCTTTTATCGGAACAATCCCCAGAAGGTCATGCCGAGCAGTACCAATACGCCGAATACCATAGCAGCGGCATAGGTATAGATGAAGCCGGTTTGGACTTTGCGTACCTGCGCGGCAATCGCGCCGACCAGTTTGGCAGAGCCGTTGACGATACCGTTGTCGATAATGGCGGTATCGCCGACTTTCCAGAAGAAAGTACCCAATGCGCGCGTGCCTTTGGCGAAAACATTGAAATACAGGGCGTCGAGGTAGTATTTGTTTTCAAACAAAACGTAAATCGGACGGAACACCTGTGCAATTTTCGCAGGCAGGTGCGGCAGTTTGACGTACAGGAGCCATGCGCTCAAGACACCTGCGATAGCGAGGTAGAGTACAGGCGAATGCAGGCTGTGCGACACCATTGCCAATGCGCCGTGGAACTCTTCCTTCATGATATGCATGGTCGGATGCGCGTCGGCATTAACAAAAATCACGTCTTTGAAGAAATCGCCGTAAAGCATAGGCTCGATGGCAACGTAGCCGATGATGACGGACGGAATGGCAAGCAAAATCAAAGGCAGGGTAACAACCAGCGGGCTTTCGTGCGGATTGTCGTTTTTGCCTAAGCCGTGATGTTCTTCTCCATGATGATCGTCATGATGTTCAGGCAGTCTGCGCCATTTCTCTTCGCCGTGGAACACCATAAAGTATTGGCGGAATGCGTAGAACGCAGTAACAAACACGCTGGCGAGGACGGCAAAATAGGCAAAGCCGCTGCCCGGCAGGGTGCTGTATTTCGCCGCTTCGATAATCGAATCTTTGGAATAGAAGCCGGAGAAGAACGGCGTACCAATCAGCGACAAGTTACCGATCAGCATGGTCAGCCAAGTAATCGGCATGTATTTTTTCAGGTTACCCATGTGGCGCATGTCTTGGTCATGGTGCATACCGATAATCGCGCTACCTGCGGCCAAGAACAATAAGGCTTTAAAGAAAGCGTGAGTCATCACATGGAACATCGCTACGGAATAGGCAGACGCGCCCAGAGCCACGGTCATGTAGCCCAGTTGCGACAGGGTGGAATACGCAACCACACGTTTGATGTCGTTTTGAATCACGCCCAAGAAACCCATAAACAGAGCAGTAATCGCACCGATTACCATGATGACAGACAGCGCAGTGCTGCTCATCTCATAAATAGGCGACATACGCGATACCATGAACAGACCGGCGGTAACCATGGTTGCGGCGTGAATCAATGCAGAAATCGGAGTCGGGCCTTCCATCGAATCAGGCAGCCAGACGTGCAGCGGGAATTGTGCCGATTTACCCATCGCACCGACAAACAACAGTAAACAGGTTACGGTAATCAAAGACCATTCCACACCGGGGAACAGTTGGATAGTGGCCGTCTGAACATTAGGCAGATAAGCGAATACATCTTGATAGCGCAGGCTGCCGCCGAAATAGGCAAGCACCAAGCCGATACCGAGCAAAAAGCCGAAGTCGCCGACACGGTTGATCAAAAAGGCTTTCAGGTTGGCAAATGTTGCGCTTGGACGTTTGAAATAGAAACCGATCAAGAGATACGACACCAAGCCCACAGACTCCCAGCCGAAGAAGAGCTGGATGAAGTTGTTGCTCATAATCAGCATCAACATGCTGAAAGTAAACAAAGAAATATAGCTGAAGAAGCGTTGGTAGCCGACTTTTTCGTCGTGCATATAACCGATGGTGTAGATATGCACCATCAACGACACGCCGGTTACTACGACCATCATCATCGCCGTCATCGTATCGACCAAGAAGCCGACGGAGAAATCCAAACCGCCCATTGTCAGCCAGGTATAGACGTTCTCGTCAAACTTGGCACGGCTACCATTGAGGAATCCCCACAGCACATAAGCCGACAGCACGGCAGACACCGCCACGCCGAGTATCGTAACCGTATGCGCGCCGGCACGTCCGATTTTGTTGCCGAACAAACCCGCAATCAGCGAGCCTGCCAACGGAACAAGGGCAATTATCAAATATAAAGTCATATCGTTCATGATTACCCTTTCAACTCATCCAAATCGGCAACGTTGATTGTTTGTCGGTTGCGGTACACCAATACCATAATCGCCAAACCGATGGCAGATTCGGCAGCGGCAACGGTCAGTACGAAGAATACGAAAATCTGTCCGGCAGTATCGCCCAAATATTGCGAGAAGGCGATAAAGTTGAAGTTCACCGCCAAAAGCATCAGCTCGATGGACATCAGCAATACCAGCACGTTTTTGCGGTTCATGAAGATACCCATTGCGCTGATACCGAACAGGAGCGCACCCAATACCAGATAATGCGTCAAGGTAATCATGCTTTGCCCTCCCCTTCCGGCTTAAGGCCGTCTGAAACTTCGCTTTCTTCGGCAGATTCGACTTGCGGTTTGACCGCTTCCATTTTCACCAGACGCATACGGCCTTGGTCGGCGCGTACTTTAACTTGGTCGGCAGGATCCATACGTTTCGGATTGGTGGTTTTACGGTGAACCAGCGCAATCGCGGCCACCATACCCAACAGCAGCAATACCGCCGCCAATTCAAACGGCAACAGGTAGTCAGTATAAATACGGCTGCCCAAATCACGGATATTGTTGTAATCGGCCGGAATGTCTTTCATTAGACCAAATGCGTCAAGGTCGGTTTTCGGGTTGACCAGAATCAGAATCAGCGCAACCGCCAACAATGTGCCGACCACACCGGCAACAGGCGCATGACGCCAGAAACCGGCGCGCATTTCTTCAATGTCGATGTTCAACATCATCACGACGAACAGGAACAACACCATCACGGCGCCGACGTAAACCACCACCAGCGTAACGCCCAAAAACTCAGCCTGCATCAGCATCCAAATCATCGCGCTCACGCAGAAGGTCAGCACCAGATGCAAAGCGGCGTGAACAGGGTTTTTAGCGGTAACGGTACGAACCGCACCGTACAAAACGATGGCGGCAAGAATATAGAACAGAATCGCGGAAAAAGTCATTCGTCTGCTCCTTAACGATACGGCGCGTCAGCGGCTTTGCGTTTGGCGATTTCAGCTTCGTATTTGTCGCCAATGGCCAAAAGAATCGGCTTGGTCATGTGCAAGTCGCCTTTTTTCTCGCCGTGGTATTCAAAAATATGGGTTTCCACAATCGCATCGGTCGGGCAAGCCTCTTCGCAGAAACCGCAGAAGATGCACTTGGTCAGGTCGATGTCGTAACGCTTGGTGCGGCGGGTGCCGTCTTCGCGTTCTTCCGATTCGATGTTAATCGCCATTGCCGGACAAACTGCCTCGCACAATTTACACGCAATACAGCGCTCTTCGCCGTTCGGATAACGGCGTTGCGCGTGCAGGCCGCGGAAACGCACGGATTGCGGCGTTTTCTCTTCTGGGAAATAAATTGTGTCTTTGCGGGCAAAAAAGTTTTTGAGCGTTACGCCCAAGCCTTTTACCAATTCGCCAAGCAGAAAGGTTTTTACTAAGTTAGCCATATTATGTTCCCTCAAAACAGGGATTTCGTTAGGTATTCAAAATCGCTTTGTTCAGACGGCCTCAAGATGCCGTCTGAAACTTATTTCCACAAATTCAGCGGTGAAATCATCCACACGCCCAAAATCACGATGTAGGCGAAGCCGATCGGAATCAGCACTTTCCAGCCCAAACGCATGATTTGGTCGTAACGGTAGCGTGGGAAAGTTGCACGGATCCACAGGTACCAGTACAGCACCGCCGCCATTTTCACGAACATCCAAAATGCGGAAGGCGTACCGATAAAGCCCCAGCTTTGCGGGAACGGAGACAACCAGCCGCCGAGGAACATCAGCGATGTCAGCGCGGCAATCAGAATCATGAAAATGTATTCGGCAAGGAAGAACAGCGCGAATGCGAAGCCGGAATATTCAACGTGGTGACCGGCAACGATTTCGGATTCGCCCTCTGCTACGTCAAACGGTGCGCGGTTGGTTTCGGCAACGGCGGAAATCAGATAGACGATGAAGATGGGGAAGAGCGGCAGCCAGTTCCAAGAGAATACCGAACCGCCGGCAATACCTTTGGCTTGCGCGGCAACGATATCGGAGAAGTTCATGCTGCCCGATACCATCACGACGCACACCAACGCGGCACTCATGGCAATCTCGTAGGAAATGCTTTGCGCGGAAGCACGCATTGCGCCCAAGAACGAATATTTGGAGTTGGAAGCCCAGCCCGCGATGATCACGCCGTAAACCGACAGCGAGGTAATCATCAGGATATACAAAAGGCCGATATTGATGTTGGTCAGCACCCATTCTTCGTTGAACGGAATCACTGCCCATGCCGCAAAAGACGGGGCTAGCGACATAATCGGACCAATATAGAACAGGGCTTTATTTGACAGCTTCGGACGGGTTACCTCTTTAAACAAGAGTTTGAACACGTCGGCAAACGGCTGAATCAGACCCCACGGGCCGGTTACGTTTGGGCCAACGCGAAGCTGCATAAAGCCGATGACTTTACGTTCGAAATACGTCAGGTAGGCAACGGTCAGAATCAGCGGAATCAGGATAATCACGATTTTGACGATGACGGATACCACCAAGCCTACGGTAATACCCAAATCGCCCAGACCGAGCGTTGCGGCAAAGAGGTTTTGGAACCATTCTTGCATGATCAAGCTCCCGCCAGTTCAATAGTGTCCATCAACGCACCCAGCGCGGCATTTTCGGTATGCAGCGGCAGATGCACCACGTTTTCAGGCAAACCGGCATCAGCTTTGACGGCAACCGATACGCTTGCGCCGTTTTGTTTGGCAACAACAGTTTGTCCGTCTTGCAGGCCCAAGCGTGCCAATGTGTTTGGATTTACACGCGCGGCAGGCACGGCGGCATGGCTGGTTTCTTGCAACGGTGCGGAACGGCGCACGATAGGATCAGTGTGATAAATACCGACGCCGCCGACACGGACGAGACGGTCTGAGGCCGTCTGAACGCCCTCCCCTGTCCATGTGCTGCAGTTATCCAGTTTGGACGGCAGACTTTCTGCATCCAGCGCATCTTTCAGAATCGCAGCGGTATCGTGATATTCAAAACCTTTCAGGTCAAACAGGTTGCCCAATACGCGCAACACTTTCCACATCGGACGCGAATCGCCGAAGCCTTGTACCACGCCGTGGAAAGATTGCAGACGGCCTTCCATATTGATGAAGCTGCCTGATGTTTCGGTAAACGGCGCAATCGGCAACAATACGTCGCACACGTCCAACAGCATTTCGCTGACAAACGGTGTAAACGCCATCACACTTTTCGCCTGTTTCAACGCGGCTACGGCTTTTGCGCCGTCCGCCGTATCGATTTCAGGCTCGACGTTGAGCAACAAGACTGCCTGTTTCGGCGCATTTGCCATTTCGGCAACGCTCTCGCCGGAGTTCACGCCCAAAACATCCGCACCAACGCTGTTGGCAGCTTGCGGCAAAATACCCAGCACTGCGCCGGTCGCGTCTGCCAGCTCTTGCGCGGCAGCATAAATGGCGGCGTAATCGGGATGGTTTTGCACTTCCGCACCCAAAATCACCGCTGCTTTTTCAGCATTTTTCAGGCTGGCGGTAACGGCGTGTTCCGCATTGGCAGACAGGTTTTTCAGACGGCCTGCCCACTCATCGGGATGTGCAGCTTCTTGAGACAGAAGCGGCATAAACAATTCTTCTTTACTGCTGGCCAATACGCTCAAGGCCATACGGTCTTTGGCGGCGCGGCGCAGGCGGGCGGTCAGGAGCGGCTGTTCTTTGCGCAAGTTCGCGCCGACTACCAATACGGCATCGTTGTCAGCCAAAGATTCAATGCTTTGTCCCAACCATTGCGCACCTTTAAGGCCGTCTGAAAGACGTTTGTCTTGTTGGCGCAAACGGGTGGCAAAGTTTTTAACACCCAAGCCGTCGGCAAGTTTTTTGGCCAGATACAGCTCTTCAACCGTATTCATCGGGTTCGCCCAAATGCCGACTTGGTTTTGGTTGCCGTCTTTGGCGATACATTCAATCGCGCTGCGGACATATTCCAACGCGGTTTTCCAATCCACGTCCATCCACTCGCCGCCCTGTTTGATTTTCGGGTTTTTCAGACGGCTTTCGTGATACAGGCCTTCGTAGGCGAAACGGTCGCGGTCAGACAGCCAGCATTCGTTGATGGCTTCGTTTTCCAGCGGCAACACGCGGCGGACGGTATGGTCTTTGGTTTGTACAATCAGATTGCTGCCCAAAGCGTCATGGGCGGAAACGGATTTGCGGCGGTTCAATTCCCAAGTACGCGCGTTGAAGCGGAACGGTTTGCTGGTCAATGCGCCGACAGGACACAAATCGATGACGTTGCCTGACAATTCGGTTTCCACTGCTTTGCCGATAAAAGGCATAATTTCGGAGTATTCGCCGCGGTTGGCCATAGCGATTTCTTGCACGCCGGCGATTTCTTCAGTGAAACGAACGCAACGGGTACAGTGGATACAACGGCTCATTTCCTCGGCGGAAACCAAAGGACCCATATCCTTGCCGACGACGGAACGTTTTTCTTCGGTATAACGGCTGGTGGTTTTGCCGTAGCCCATCGCCAAATCCTGCAACTGGCATTCGCCGCCTTGGTCGCAGGTCGGACAATCAAGCGGATGGTTGATGAGCAGGAACTCCATCACGCCTTCTTGCGCCTCTCGGGCTTTTGCCGAATGCGTACGCACAATCATGCCGTCTGTAACCGGCGTGGCACAGGCGGGCAGGGGTTTGGGGGCTTTTTCCACGTCCACCAAACACATACGGCAGTTGGCGGCGATGGAAAGTTTTTTGTGGTAACAGAAATGCGGGATATAAGTACCGAGCTTGTGCGCGGCTTCAATCACCGTCGCGCCCTGCTCCACAGATACCTGTTTGCCGTCGATTTCGATTTGTAACATGGTTCGTTCCTAGTTACGGGTATTTAATAAATAATTCTTTTAGAGGCCGTCTGAAAACTTAGCACCACTTATTCGGTTTCATCGGTCCGCCGTGTTCGATGTAATGCACAAACTCATCACGGAAATGCTTGGTAAAGCTGCGGACAGGGAAGACGGCGGCATCGGCAAGGGCGCAGATAGTGCGGCCTGCCATTTGGTTGCCGACGGAATCCAGCAAATCCAAGTCTTCCATGCGGCCTTTGCCTTCTACGATGCGGTGGACGATGCGGTAAAGCCAGCCAGTACCTTCACGACAAGGCGTACATTGGCCGCAAGACTCGTCGTAGTAGAAGTAGCTCAGGCGTTCAAGGGCTTTCACCATGCACACGTCTTCGTCCATGACGATAATCGCGCCGGAACCCAACATCGAGCCTGCTTTGGAAATCGAGTCATAGTCCATATTGGTCTGCATCATGATATCGGCAGGCAACACGGGCGCGGACGAACCGCCGGGAATGACGGCTTTAAGTTTTTTACCGCCGCGCATACCGCCCGCCATTTTCAGGACTTCGGCAAACGGCGTGCCCAACGGCACTTCATAGTTGCCTGGACGCTCGACATGACCGGAAATACAGAACAATTTGGTACCGCCTGCATTCGGAATACCTTTATCGGCAAATGCCTGTCCGCCGTCACGGATAATGAAGGGGACGGAGGAGAACGTTTCGGTATTGTTGATGGTAGTCGGTTTGCCGTACAGGCCGAACGAAGCAGGGAATGGTGGTTTAAAGCGAGGCTGGCCTTTTTTGCCTTCCAGCGATTCGAGCAATGCGGTTTCTTCGCCGCAAATATATGCGCCGTAGCCGTGGTGGGCGAAGAGTTCAAATTCAAAATCCGAACCCAAAATATTTTTACCCAAAAAGCCTGCGGCACGCGCCTGCTCCAAAGCGGCTTCAAAACGTTGGTAGCCTTCGAAAATTTCGCCGTGGATGTAGTTGTAGCCGGCTTTCGCACCCATCGCGTAACCGGCGATAATCATGCCTTCAATCAGGGCATGAGGATTGAACATGATGATGTCGCGGTCTTTAAATGTACCCGGCTCGCCTTCGTCGGTGTTACAAACCACATATTTTTCGCCCGGGAAGGAACGGGGCATAAAGCTCCATTTTAAACCGGTCGGGAAGCCCGCACCGCCACGACCGCGCAAGCCAGAGGTTTTGACTTCGTCAATCACATCGGTTTGCGAGATGTTTTCGGACAGGATTTTACGCAGGGCGGTATAACCGCCACGTTTGACGTATTCGTCCAATGTCCAGCAATCGGGATTGGCGGTATCCACTTGGTCAAAAATCACGCCTGATTGGTAAATAGCCATTTTTGGTGTGCCTGTTCGTTTTCGTATCGGTTGCAGCCGTTGTTTTCAGACGGCCTTTTATTTCAGTTCGGCAAGTTTCTTGTCAATCGCTTCTGCGGTCATAAAGCTGCACATGCTGTGGTTGTTGACCAGCATGACCGGAGCGTCGCCACATGCGCCCATGCATTCGCCTTCGACAAGGGTAAATTTGCCGTCGGGCGTGGTTTCGCCGTAGCCGATACCGAGTTTTTGTTTGAGGTATTCGCCGGTTGCCATACCGCCGCGCAGGGCGCAGGGCAGGTTGGTACAAACGGTCAGTTTGTATTTGCCGACAGGCTCAAGGTCGTACATATTGTAGAAAGTAGCGACTTCGTAGGCTTGTGCAGGCGAGATGCCGATATAGTCTGCGACAAAAGCGATGGTCTCAGGAGCAAGCCAGCCTTTTTCGGTTTGGGCAATACGCAATGCGCCCATGATGGCGGAGCGACGTTGGTCGGCAGGATATTTTGCCAACTCGATGTCAATTTGTTTTAAAGATTCTGCGGATAACATTATCGGTCAACCTCCCCGAATACGATGTCCTGCGTACCGATGATGGCAACAACGTCGGCCAGCATGTGGCCTTTTGCCATTTCGTCCATGCCTTGCAGGTGGGCGAAGCCGGGTGCGCGGATTTTCAGGCGGTAGGGTTTGTTTGCGCCGTCTGAAATGATGTAAACGCCGAACTCGCCTTTCGGATGTTCGACAGCGGTGTAGGTCTCGCCCTCGGGAACGTGCATACCCTCGGTAAAGAGTTTGAAATGGTGAATCAGGTCTTCTATACCTGTTTTCATTTCGGTACGTTTGGGCGGAGCGAATTTGTGGTTTGTGGTAATGACCGGACCCGGATTGACACGCAACCACTCGGAACATTGTTTGATGATGCGTACGGATTGACGCATTTCTTCCATACGGCAGAGGTAACGGTCGTAGCAGTCGCCGTTGACGCCGACGGGGATGTCGAAATCCATTTTGTCGTACACTTCGTAAGGTTGTGTCTTACGCACGTCCCATTCCACGCCGGAACCGCGCAACATAACGCCGGTAAAGCCTTTTTGCATGGCGCGCTCAGGAGTGACAACACCGATGCCGACGGTACGCTGTTTCCAAATACGGTTGTCGGTCAGGAGGGTTTCGAGTGTGTCGATGTTTTTCGGGAAACGCTCGCAGAAGGCGTCGATAAAGTCGAGCATGGTACCTTCGCGGGATTCGTTGAGCTGCTTCAATACTTTGGCGTTGCGGAATTTGCTGCTCTCGTATTTAGGCATGAAGTCGGGCAGGTCGCGGTAAACGCCGCCGGGACGGAAGTAGGCCGCGTGCATACGCGCGCCGGAAACGGCTTCGTACAAGTCCATCAGCTCTTCGCGGTCGCGGAAGGCGTAAAGAATGGCGGTCATCGCGCCGATGTCGAAAGCGTGCGAACCGATGCCCATTAAGTGATTGAGGATGCGCGTTACTTCGGCAAACATCACGCGAATATACTGGGCGCGGATAGGTACATCGATACCGGCAAGTTTTTCTACCGCCAAGCAATACGCCTGCTCGTTGACCATCATGGAAACGTAGTCCAAACGGTCCATATAGGGCAGGGCTTGCAGATAGGTTTTGGTTTCAGCCAGTTTTTCAGTACCGCGGTGCAGGAGGCCGATGTGCGGATCGGCACGGACGATGGTTTCGCCCTCCAACTCCAAAATCATACGCAATACGCCGTGCGCCGCAGGGTGTTGCGGGCCGAAGTTGATGGTGTAGTTTCTTAATTTATTGGCCACCGTAGTTCTCCTCACGGACGATACGCGGCGTGATCTCGCGCGGCTCAATGGTAACAGGTTGGTAAATCACGCGTTTTTGCTCTTCATCGTAACGCATTTCCACATAGCCGGAAATCGGGAAGTCTTTGCGGAACGGATGTCCGACAAAACCGTAATCGGTCAGGATGCGGCGCAAGTCCGGGTGGTTGTTGAACATGATGCCGTACATATCGAAGGCTTCGCGTTCGTACCAATCCGCGCTGTTGTAAATATCGACGACGGATTCGACTACTGGGAAGTCGTCGTCTGAAACCCAGACGCGTACGCGGATGCGTTGATTGTTTTTAACGGAAAGCAGCTGACTGACGACGGCAAAGCGTTTGCCCTGCCATACTTCGTTTTTGTAAGTGCTGTAATCGACACCGCACAAGTCAACCAGAAGCTCGAAATGCAGCTCTTCATGGTCGCGCAATGCGGTCATGACTGAAATATAGTGTTCGGGCAGACACTCGACGGTAATCTCGCCCAAAGCTGAAATGACTTTGCTTGCCTGATCGCCAAGCACGCCGACGACGGTCTCGTATAAGTTTTGAATGCTTGCCATATCGTCCTCTCCTTACTCGTCACGCGCAATGGTGGAAGTGCGCTTGATTTTTTGTTGGAGCTGAATCAGGCCGTAAATCAGGGCTTCCGCAGTCGGCGGACAACCCGGCACATAAACGTCTACCGGCACGACGCGGTCGGCACCGCGCACAACGGAATAAGAATAGTGGTAATAGCCGCCGCCGTTGGCACACGAGCCCATAGACAATACCCAGCGCGGCTCGGCGAGCTGGTCATACACGCGGCGCAGTGCAGGTGCCATTTTGTTGGTCAACGTACCTGCCACAATCATCAGGTCGGCCTGACGTGGGGACGGACGGAAAATGATGCCGAAACGGTCAAGGTCATAACGCGCCATACCCGCATGCATCATTTCCACGGCGCAGCAGGCCAAGCCGAAAGTAACCGGCCACAATGAACCGGTACGCATATAGTTCAACACCGTATCCGCGCTGGTGGTGATGAAACCTTTTTTCAAAACGCCTTCTATTCCCATTCCAGCGCACCTTTTTTCCATTCGTAAATAAAGCCTACCGTCAGAACGACGATAAACACTAGCATAGACCAAAAGCCGTACGCGCCCAAATCTTTGAACACAACTGCCCATGGCAACATGAACGCGACCTCCAAATCAAACAGGATGAAGAGGATGGCGACGAGGTAATAGCGCACGTCGAACTTCATCCTTGCGTTCTCAAAGGCTTCAAAACCGCATTCGTAAGCCGCGTCTTTTTCGGCATAGTGACGTTTCGGGCCTAAAATTGTGCCGAGCAAAATAAACAGCACGCCGGCCGCAAGGCCGACGAGGATGAATACGAGGACGGGAAAGTAACTGGCCAACATGGTCGTACCTAACTGGTTGACAGACAAATCTTAAAAATAGATTACCATTTTATCGAATTTCAAAAGCCATTTAAAGGTAAATATCAGCAAATCAGCAAAAAAACCTCAATAAATTCAATAAAGTTATGAGAACAATTCTTATTTGTATTTAATATTTCCAAATTTTAATTTCGGTTTAATTATGTATCATTTAATTTAAATTTTCCGCCTATTCAATTTATGCCCCGAATCCTCCCTCTTTCCGATTCCCAATAAAACATGAGGCCGTCTGAAATAGATTATTTTCAGACGGCCTGCGTACATCACATCCATTTAAATGGAAAAATCAATCGACACCTTTGAGCATGCGGTTCAATACCGGGGCGAGTACCAACAGGATACCGCAGGTTACCGCGCCGATGGTGGCCAGCATCCAGTAGAAATCCAATGGCGACTGAGCATTGTAGTAGTCTTTAAACAACACTCCGCCCAAGGTAAAGCCGATGGACAATGCCAAGAAATTCAAAGCAACCATTTGTGTTTTGAACATGCTCGGTGCGATTTTGGTAGAAAACGACAGCGAAATCGGCGACAGCATCAGCTCGCCTATCGTAATCGCCAGCAACACCAGCATAAACACGATAATCGGCATCGGGGTTCCGGATGAAATATACGGAATAAAACTCAAATAAGAGACGCCGGTTACCAACATGGCCAGTGCAAACTTCAACGGCGTTTTAGGTTGGCGTTTGCCCATTTTCGTCCACACCGCCGCCATCACGCCGGAAAAGAGGACCACCCACATGGCCTGTATCGAATCTTTCCATGAAACAGGCACGGTAAAGCCGAAGAAAGTACGGTCCACCGTTTCGTCAAAATAAACCGTTGCAACGGTGTACACCTGAAACCAAACCGCCCAGAACATACAAATGGTCAAAAACAGCGGAATATAGGCCACAATATAGCGTTTATTGGCCGCTTCAACCTGGCTGCTGCCCAGCAGGCGTGCAAAATAAGCGATAACGGTAATAATGACCACGCCTAAAAGCCAGCGTGAAAAGTTCTCAAGATTGAGCGCGCCGGAAGCAATCACGCTGCTCAACACCAAAACCAGCAACACACCGACAGCTATTGCAGTCTGTACCTTTTCAGGGCGCAACGGATTGGGAGCCGGCGTATGCGGCAGGTTTTTACGGCCGCGCGAATACCACAGCAGGCCAAATGCCATACCGACGGCCGCCGCGGCGAAACCGTAATGGAATCCCATTCTGTCTTGCAAAATACCGGTCAACAAAGGGCCTAAGAAACCGCCGATATTGATGGAAATATAGAAAATAGAGAAACCGGCATCGCGCAATTCGCGCAGGTCGTCCCGTTCATACAAAGAGCCGACCATCGAACCGGCAGACGATTTCACGCCGCCGCTGCCCAGCGCGATAAACACCAAGCCCAGCAGCAATCCCATCAAACCCGGCACAATCGCCAATAAAATATGGCCGGTCATCACGACGATGCCGGCGATAAACAGGGTACGCTCCGCGCCCCAAATGCGGTCGGCCAACCATGCGCCGAGAATCGTGGACAGGTAAACGCTGCCGCCGTACGCGCCGACAATGCCACCGGCCAAGGCTTTATCCATACCCAAACCGCCTTGATTCGCGGCGTAATATAGATAAATCAGCAGGATGCCCTGCATACCGTAGAAGGAAAAACGCTCCCACAGCTCAATATGGAATAGGGTGGATAATTGCAAAGGATGGCCGAAGAAAGTTTTCTCGGCAGAAGACAGCTTTTGACCGGACATTTAATAAGTTCTCCTAATATATCGGACAGGATCAGGCTTCAGACGGCCTATTGCACCTACCAATCATTTTTATAGAAACTATATATTACCGCCAATCTTTGCATTTGCAAAACATGTTTTAATATTTGCAAAATAATGTTTCTTTCAAACTGAAAAATGCCGTCTGAAATCTTTCAGACGGCATTTTATGTTTTACGGTTTATACGCCTTGTTTCAGGCTGGCTTCGATGAAGCCGTCCAAGTCGCCGTCCAATACGGCTTTGGTGTTGCCGACTTCGTAGCCTGTACGCAAGTCTTTGATGCGTGAGGAGTCCAAAACGTATGATCGGATTTGGCTGCCCCAACCCACATCGGATTTGCCTTCTTCCAACGCCTGTTTCTCTTCGTTGCGTTTGCGCATTTCCAATTCGTACAGTTTGGATTTCAACATTTCCATCGCAGCAGCTTTGTTGGCGTGTTGCGAGCGGTCGTTTTGACATTGCACTACAATCCCTGTCGGCTCGTGGGTAATACGCACGGCGGAGTCGGTTTTGTTAATGTGCTGACCGCCGGCACCCGATGCGCGGTAAGTGTCGATGCGCAAATCGGCAGGGTTGATTTCGATTTCGATGGAATCGTCGATTTCGGGGTAAACAAACACGGATGAAAAAGACGTATGGCGTTTGTTGTTGGAGTCAAACGGTGAGTAACGAACCAAGCGGTGAACGCCGGTTTCGGTACGCAGTAGGCCGTAGGCGTATTCGCCTTCCACGCGGATGGTGGCGCGGTTGATGCCTGCGATTTCGCCGTCGTCTTCTTCAAGGATTTCGATTTTGAAGCCTTTGCGCTCGGCGTAGCGGCTGTACATGCGGAACAGCATGCCCGCCCAGTCTTCGGCTTCAGTACCGCCTGCGCCTGCGGTGATGTCGATAAAGCAGTTGTTCGGGTCGGCAGGCTGGTTGAACATTCGTTTGAATTCGAGGTCGGCCATTTGTTTTTCCAAACCGGCCACATCTTCCTGTACGGCGGCGAAACCTTCTTCGTCATTTTCTTCGACGGCCATTTCAATCAGCATGCGGTTGTCTTCGATGCCTGTGGCGATGTTGTCGAGGGTTACCACGATGCCTTCGAGGATCTTGCGCTCTTTGCCGATTTCTTGGGCGCGTTTGGGGTCGTTCCAAAGTTCCGGATCTTCGGAGAGGCCGACGACTTCTTCAAGGCGGTCTTTTTTGCCTTGATAGTCCATATAGACGCGGATGTCTTCGCTGCGCTTCTCCAAGTCGTTTAGGGTGTTGTTAAGCTGGTTGATTACTTCGGCTTCCATGATTCTTGTGTTCTTTCAAAATTTTAGGGGCGTATTGTAAGGGATTTGCCTGTTTTTTTCCATGACCGGGCCGTCTGAAAATGTACGGTTCGGGTTTTCAGACGGCCTCGGTTTTAAATTTTTCCATCCAAAGCTGCCAGTCGTTGTCTATCGGCGCTTGTACGGTCATCCGACTACCGTCTTCTATGCTTTGAAAACTGAGGCTCTGCGCGTGCAACATTAAGCGTTGCGTGCCGATATGTTCGGCAACGGCATGGTTTTGGCGCAAATCGCCGTAGTTGGTGTCGCCGACGATGGGGTGGAAAATGTGTTTCATATGGCGGCGGAGTTGGTGTTTGCGGCCGGTGTGCGGCGTGAGTTCGGCCCACGAATAACGCGAAGTCGGATAACGCAGGGCGGATTGGAACGGCAACTCGGTTTGTGCCAGACAACGGTAGGTGGTTTGCGCTTCCTGCAATGTGGCTTCGGTCTGCGCTTCGGCGATTTTGTCGGGCATATATTTGAGGGCGTAATCAATCAGGCCGTCTGAAGGTAGATGACCGCGAACAATCGCCCAATAGGTTTTTTCGATGGTTTTGTTTTCAAACTGCTGCGTCAGTAACCGTGCGGCTTCCGTATCGAGGGCAAACAGCAAGACGCCGGAAGTCGGGCGGTCGAGGCGGTGGACGGGATAGACGTGCTGCCCGATTTGGTCGCGCAGGGTTTGCACGGCAAAACGGGTTTCGTGTTTGTCTAACCAGCTTCGGTGCACCAGCATTCCGGCAGGTTTGTTGACGGCAACGGTGCGGCTGTCGCGGTGGATAATATCGAGCATGGCGGAGCAGTTGAATAAAAGCAGATATTGTAACGGGCTTTTGAAGATGTGGCAGGCACACTTGCCGCCGAAACCCAACTTTCAGACGGCCCGCCTCTTTCGGGTTACAATACTGCACATAAAAACACGAAGGAAAAGCTGTGAGCCTGCTCAAAAAACTGCCCAAACCCATGCTGCCCGACGAAACACGCCGCGATATTCAGGCGCGCGAGTCGTATCATGTATTGAAGATTATTTCCGAATTTGTCGAAGCCGGCGAAGAATTGCGCGCCATTCAGCCAGCCGTCAGCATTTACGGCAGCGCGCGCACGCCCGAAAACCATCCCGACTACGCGTTCACATTGCGCTTGGCGCGCAAACTGTCGGATGCCGGATTCTCCGTCATTTCCGGCGGCGGTCCGGGCATTATGGAAGCGGCCAACAAAGGCGCGTTTGCAGGCGCAAGTCCGGCGGTGGGGCTGAATATCGTGTTGCCGCACGAACAAAAAGCCAATCCGTATCAGGATTTGTCTATTAAATTCCAACACTTCTTCCCGCGCAAAGTCATGTTCGTCAAACACGCCGTGGCGTATGTCGTCATGCCCGGCGGTTTCGGCACATTGGACGAATTGTTTGAAAGCCTGACTTTGGTGCAAACCGGCAAAACGCCCGACCGCCCGATTATCTTAGTGGGCAAAGCATTTTGGGCAGGGCTGTTGGACTGGATACGCGAGCAGTTGCTGGGCAGAAACCTGATTTTGGAAGAGGATTTGAACTTGATCCGCACCATCGACGACGAAGACGAAATCATCGAAGAAATCTTCGCCCATTACGAAAACCGCTTGGAAGACTTGTTCGAACACCAAAATGCTTGGTCGCTGGGACTGTAAACAACTAAGGTTTCAACTGAAAAAAGGCGGTTATCCCACCTGCCCTTTGCTTCATTAATAAAGGCCGTCTGAAAATGTTTTCAGACGGCCTTTTATCTTCTTTCAAAGCGTTTAATTGTTTTCCCACTCGACATGCTCACTCAAGAAGCCGCCGCTTTGGTGCGCCCAAAGTTTGGCATACAGGCCTTGTTTCTCGAGCAACTCGGTGTGGCTGCCTTCTTCGATGATGCGGCCTTTGTCCAAGACGATGAGGCGGTCCATCGCGGCGATGGTGGAGAGGCGGTGGGCGATGGCAATCACGGTTTTGCCTTCCATCATTTTGTCGAGGCTTTCTTGGATGGCGGCTTCGACTTCGGAGTCAAGCGCGCTGGTGGCTTCGTCAAGCAATAGAATCGGCGCGTCTTTAAGCATAACGCGGGCGATGGCGATGCGTTGGCGTTGGCCGCCGGAAAGTTTCACGCCGCGTTCGCCAACGTGCGCATCATAGCCGCGTCGGCCTTTGGCATCGCTTAAGTTAGGAATAAAACCGGTGGCCTCGGCGCGTTCGGCGGCAGAAATCATTTCGGCTTCGGTCGCATCGGGACGACCGTAGATAATGTTGTCGCGCACGGAGCGGTGCAGCAGGGAGGTATCTTGCGTCACCAAACCGATTTGGGCGCGCAGACTTTCTTGGGTAACGCTGTCCACGTTTTGGCCGTCGATCGAAATCGTGCCGCTTTGCGGTTCGTAAAAGCGCAGGAGCAGGTTGACGATGGTGGATTTGCCCGCGCCGCTGCGGCCGATCAAGCCGACTTTTTCGCCGGGTTTGATGTTCAGATTAAAGCCGTTGAGGAGCGGTTTGCCTGCTTCGTAGGAGAAATCGACGTGATCAAACTTGATTTCGCCTCGGGTGACTTTAAGCGGCAGGGCTTGCGGTTTGTCGAGGATGGTGTGGGGTTTGGACAGGGTAGCCATGCCGTCGTTGACGGTACCGATGTTTTCAAACAATCGGGCGGATTCCCACATGATGTATTGCGACAAACCGTTCACACGCAATGCCATGGCCGTGGCGGTGGCTACCGCGCCTACGCCGACTTGGCCGTGATACCAAAGCCAAATACCCAAGGCGGTCGTACCGACGGTCAGCGAGCTGTTGACGATAAAACTGCAGGTATGCAGCAGCGTTGCCAAACGCATTTGGGCATGGACGGTTACCATAAACTCTTCCATCGACTGCTTGGCATAAGCGGCCTCGCGTGCGCCGTGGGAGAAGAGTTTGACAGTAGCGATATTGGAATAGGCGTCTGTAATGCGGCCGGTCATCAACGAGCGCGCATCGGCCTGACGCGCAGCGGTTTTGCCGAGTTTGGGAATCAGGAAGCGCATAATCATCGCGAATCCAATCATCCAGCAGATAAACGGCACGATAAGCCAGGCATCGAATGAGGACAGAATCACGCCGGAAGTGATGAAGTACACCAGCACATACACAACCATATCGGCGACGGTCATCACGACATCGCGCAGCGCCAGCGCGGTTTGCATCACTTTGGCGGACACGCGTCCTGCAAATTCGTCCTGATAAAAGCCCAGGCTTTGACCCAGCATCAGGCGGTGGAAATTCCAGCGCAGGCGCATGGGGAACACGCCTTGCAGGGTTTGCAGGCGCACACTGGACGCGAAAAAGGTCCAAACGGCAAAAAATGCCACCATGGCCATCATGCCGATTAAAGCATGGCCTTTTTCAACAAAAAGCGTTTGCGGCGTATAAGTGCCGAGCCAGTCGACCACCTTGCCCATAAATTGGAACATCAAGGCTTCCATGATGCCGACACCGACCGTAAATACGGCCAACACGGCAATCCATTTGCGCACGCCTTCAATGTTGCTCCAAATAAACCGCCACAACCCTTTTTCTGGCGTTTTCGGCGCGGCTTCTGGATAAGGGTCGATGCGGGACTCGAACCATGAGAATATTTTTTTAATCATTGTTTTTACAAATGTGATAAGACGGTCAGGCCGTCTGAAAAGAGGTGTTCAAATACATTCAAGACTGTATTTTACGGGAAAAATCCGACTGATGACAGCGGATACCGTCAGTCCGATCAAACCAATCTATCGGCTTGACCATCTAAAAATCCATTTTCTTTGCATAAAACAAAGGCCGTCTGAAAGTTTTCAGACGGCCTTTGCTGAATTTAGGTTGCCCTTAAAAATCACTCTTTACGTTGACGGCCCAAATCGGCAGCGGCAGTAAACAAAACGTCGGTGGAAGAGTTCAACGCAGTTTCTGCAGAGTCTTGAATCACGCCGATGATGAAGCCGACGGCAACCACCTGCATGGCCACATCGTTATCGATACCGAACAGGCTGCACGCCAAAGGAATCAGCAGCAACGAGCCACCGGCCACACCGGATGCACCGCACGCGCTGACAGTTGCCACCAGGCTCAGCAGCAGGGCAGTGGCGAAGTCAACCGTAATGCCTTGCGTGTACGCCGCAGCCATCGCCAAAACGGTAATGGTGATTGCCGCACCGGCCATATTGATGGTCGCACCCAATGGAATGGAGATGGAGTAAGTGTCTTCGTGCAAACCCAGTTTTTTCGCCAATGCCATATTCACAGGGATATTGGCGGCGGAAGAACGGGTAAAGAAGGCATACACGCCACTTTCACGCAGGCAGGTAAACACCAGCGGGAAAGGGTTGCGGCGGATTTGCGTCCACACAATAATCGGGTTGACCACCAAAGCGATAAACAGCATACAGCCGAGCAATACGGCCAACAGCTGCATATAACCGGCAAGCGCTTCAAAACCGGTTTCCGCAATGGTAGAAGACACCAAGCCGAAAATACCCAGCGGCGCAAAACGGATAATCCATTTCACAACGGTCGAAACGGTATCGGCCAAATCGGCCGCCACTTGGCGGGTCGTATCCGAACCGTGATGGCGCAAAGCCGCGCCCAATACCAAAGCCCAAGCCAAAATGCCGATATAGTTGGCATTGGCCAGCGCGTTAATCGGGTTGGCCACCAAATTCATCAGCAGCGTTTTCAACACTTCGATAATGCCGGAAGGCGGCGCAACGGACACATCGCCGGCCGTACGCAGAATCAGCGTGGTCGGGAATGCCATGCTGGCGACAACCGCCACCACAGCGGCTGCAAACGTACCAAAAATATACAAAATCAAAATCGGTTTGATGTGGGCCTGATTGCCTTTTTGGTGTTGCGCAATGGCGGCAGTCACCAAAACGAATACCAAAATCGGCGCGATAGCCTTAAGCGCACCGACAAACAGGCTGCCCAGCAGTCCTGCGCTGATACCGACTTGCGGCGCAACTGCGCCCACAAGAATACCTAAAACCAAGCCGATGGCGATTTGTACCACCAGGCTGACGCTGTTGATCGCGTTTAAAAGCGGATTGCCACTTGCCATATCCGTTCCTTCAATTTAAAGATATGTTAAAAAAGTCTTACATTCTAAAATAAAAAATCATTTGTCGGCGAGGTTTTCATGCACACCTCACAAAAACAGCATTAAAGTTTAGCATTTATGACACAGTTGGCACTTTATGCCAAAAATATGGTCAAACCCGCTCAAACCCTACTTTCAAAGTATGCCCATACCGTTGCCTTATCCCTCTGTATCTTGATTTCAGACGGCCTGAAATCTGCGCCATAAGGCCGAATATAAAGGCAACTTCATCAGTCAAAACACAAAAACATAAATATTACAATCAGATAGAAACAAACCAAAATCCGCCCTTAAGCCGCATTTTGCAACGTTATCGCGCTAAATTTCCGTTTATATCCATAGCCTGAAAGCTTGCAGAAATAATGTTAAAATCCCCAAACTGAAGAATTGTCGCTGTCGAACACACATCATGACCAAACTGACCTACCCTGTTTTATTTGCATCATTGGCGCTCGCCTACGGACACGCGTTGGCAGTAGATACTTCCGTTCCCAAAGCGGAAGACTACGAGGCCGTTCCCGAATCCGAAATGCCCAAGCAGCCCAAAGACGACCAAACAGGCAAACTCAAGCCCAAATTCCCCGTCAAAATCGACACCCAAGACAGCGAAGTCAAAGAAATGCTTGAAGAATACCTGCCGCTGATTACCCAGCAGCAGGAAGAAGAGCTGGACAAAGAGCAGGTCGGCTTCCTCGCCGAAGAGGCACCCGACAACGTCAAAACCATGCTCCGAACCAAAGGCTACTTCAACAGCAACGTCAATATTCAAGACCATGGCGAGAGCTATACCGTCAACGTCACCCCCGGCCCGCGCACCAAAGTCGACAACGTCAGCGTGGCCATCCTCGGCGACGTATTGAATGACGACAACTTGGCCGAATACTACCAAAATGCAATGGAAAACTGGCAACAGCCCGTTGGCGAAAACTTCGACCAAGACGGCTGGAGTGCGAGTAAAACCTCCGTCCTCAGCGCGGTAACACGCAAAAAATATCCTTTGGCGAAACTCACCACCACCCAAGCCACCATCAATCCCAATACCCAAAAAGCCGACTTGAACGTCATCGTGGAGAGCAACCGCCCCATTTACTTCGGCGATTTCCAAATCACCGGCACACGCCGCTACCCTGAGAGCGTGGTTTCCGGCATGGCGCGTTTCCAACCCGGTTCGCCTTACGACTTGGACAAAATCCTCGATCTGCAACAGGCGCTCGAGCAAAACGGCCACTACTCCGGCGCGTCCGTACAGGCTGACTTCGATCAACTGCAAGGCGACCGCGTTCCCGTCAAAATCAACGTGACCGAAGTCAAACGCCACAAACTGGAAACCGGTATCCGCTACGACTCCGAATACGGAATCGGCGGCCGCATCGCCTACGACTATTACAACCTCTTTAACAAGGGCTACATCGGCTCGGTCGTTTGGGACATGGACAAATACGAGACCACGCTGGCCGCCGGTATCAGCCAACCGCGCAACAACCGCGGCAACTACTGGACAAGCAACGTTTCCTACAACCGCTCGACCACGCAAAACCTTGAAAAACGCGCCCTGACCAGCGGCATTTGGTATGTCCGCGACCGCAACAATATCGATGCCCGCTTCGGCCTAGAATTTATTACCGAAGACCGCAAAGTCCCCGACACCAGCTACGATTTGGGCCGAAGCCATGCCACCATGCTGACCGCCTCATGGAAACGGCAAAGCATCGAAACCGAGCTGCATCCTCAAAACGGCTACTACCTCGACGGCAAAATCGGTACAACTTTGGGCAAACTCCTCTCCTCCACCCAAATGGCACGCGCCACGGCACGGGCAGGCTATTTCTTCACGCCTGAAAACAAAAAACTCGGTACGTTCATCGTACGCGGACAGGCAGGCTACGTTTATGCCCGCGAAGGCGAAGAAGTGCCGTCCAGCCTGATGTTCCGCACCGGCGGCGCGACTTCTGTACGTGGTTACGAACTCGACAGCATCGGCTTGGCCGGCCCCAACGGCTCCGTCCTGCCGCAACGCGCCTTGGTGGTCGGCAGCCTCGAATATCAATTCCCGGTTACCAAAAGCTTCTCCGGCGCCATCTTCCACGATGTCGGCGATGCAGCAAGCAACTTCAAACACATGACCTTAAAACACGGTACCGGCTTGGGCGTGCGCTGGTTCAGCCCGGTTGCGCCGTTCTCCTTCGATATTGCCTACGGCCATCACGACAAAAAAATCCGCTGGCACATCAGCTTAGGCACAAGGTTTTAAAAAAACATACTCACCATCCATTCTTTCAGACGGCCTCAGCCATTTCAGGCCGTCTGAACAACAGACAAACAGAAAAATATCATGACCGATACTGCAAACACTTCCACGCCGTCTGAACAACAGCCCGCCCCGCCAAAGCGCAAAAAACGCCTGTTGCGCGGCTTTGTCCTGTCCGCCTTGGGCGTATTGACCGTTTCCGCCGGCGCGATCGGCTGGCTGGTCGGTACGGAATCGGGTTTGCGTTTCGGTTTGTACAAAATCCCGTCATGGTTCGGCGTCAAAATCTCGTCGGATACGCTGAAAGGCACGCTGATTGAAGGCTTTGAAGGCGACAAATGGTTGATTGAAACAGAAGGTGCGGACATTAAAATCAGCAGCTTCCGCTTTGATTGGAAACCGTCCGAGCTGACCCGTCCTTCCTTGCACATCACCGAAGTCGTGGCCGGCGACATCGCCATCGTGACCAAACGCACGCCGCCTAAAGAAGAAGAGCCATCAAAAGGCCTGCCCGACAGCATAGACCTGCCCGTTACCGCCTATCTCGACCGTTTGGAAACCGGCAAAATCAGCGTGGGCAAGCGTTTTGACAAGCAGACCGTCTATCTCGACCATCTGCACGCGGCCTATCATTACGACAAAAAAGAACACCGCCTCTACATCAAAACCGCCGATACGCCATGGAGCAGCTCGACAGGTGCGGTGGTGATCGGTTTGGACAAACCCTACGTTCTCAATACCGCCATCTACACCAAAGGCCAGCTTGAGGGCGAAACCCTACATGGTACGGTGCGCCTGTGGGGCAGCCTGCAAGACGTATCCACCGACCTGCTGCTCGATAGCGACAACGTTCATTTGTCGGCAAAATCCACCATTCACCCATTCGCCGACAGCCTCAATGAAACCATCGGCGAAATCCTGATTAAAGGTTCCAACATCAATCCGCAGGCCTTCCTGCCCAGCCTGCCCAAAGCGCGCCTGAATTTCGACGCTACCACCATTCCGTCGTTTACCGACGGCGTTGCGTTGGAAGGCTCGATTGACTTGGAAAACGACCAAGCCGGTTTTGCCGATGAAAATCATATCCCCGTCAAACGCATCCTCGGCGAATTCATCGTCGACGACAAAGGTACGGTCAAAATCGAAGACATCGGCGTCGGCCTGCTCAAAGACGGCAGCATCGATGTATCCGGTTCTATCGATACCGCCCAAGACCAGCTCAAACTCGCACTGGGCATCAACAATACCGGCGCAGACGACTTTGTCCGTCAAAACATCGCAGGCCGTCTGAACGGCAGTATCGATGTCAAAGGCGAAACCTCCTCCCCCGTCGTCAACTGGAATCTCGACAGCGGATTTGCACGTACAGACGGCATGCTGTTTTTCCAAACCGACAAACAGCTCGGCCAGCGCACGCTCAAGCTCGACAAAGTCCGTCTGGTTCCGCAAAACGGCGGCGAACTCAACGCCAAAGGCTCGCTCGAACTCTTCAAAGACCGCAAACTACAACTGGACATCGTCAGCAAAGCCTTCAACCCTGCGCGTATCGATCCGCAGCTTCCGCAAGGCAGCGTCAACGGCAACATCAACTTGACCGGCATACTGGCGCAAGAAAAATTCGCCGGCAAAATGCAGTTTGCACCGAGTACGCTCAACGGCGTTCCGCTCAGCGGCAAAGCCGACGTCGCCTATGAAAACAAACACCTCGCGCGCGCCCTGACCGACCTGACCCTCGGCAGCAACATCGTCAAAACCAACGGCAGCTTTGGTAAAAAAGGCGACCGCCTCAGCCTCAACATTACCGCCCCCGATTTGTCGCGTTTCGGCTTCGGCTTGGGCGGCCTGCTCAACGCGCGCGGCTACATCTCCGGCAGTTTTTCAGACGGCCTCAAAACCCTTGAAGCCGATTTGAACGGCGAAGCACGCAACTTCAAAGTCGCCGATGCCGTCAATATCCGCACCCTCGACTTCAAGCTTAAGGGTTCGCCCGACACCAACCGTCCGTTGAGTGCCGATATTAAAGGCGAACACATCGCCATATCCGGCGGCGCGGCCCTGATCGACAACGTCAACCTGCTCATCAGCGGCACAGGCTCGCGCCACCACATCCGCGGCAACAGCAGCATGGCGGTGGACAGCAAACGCTACAAGCTCGACCTCGATGCCACCGGCGGCCTCAACAAAGACCAAACCCAATGGAAAGGCACGGTTGATACGCTCGACATCAACGGTGCGTTCAACCTCAAACTGCAAAACCGCCTCAACCTCGAAGCCGGCAGCGAACGCGTTTCCCTCAGCAGCGCGCGTTGGGCGGCTATGGGCGGCAGCCTCAACCTGCAAAATTTCGTTTGGGACAAGAAAGCCGGCATTACCAGTAAAGGCAGCGCACAAAATCTGCACATTACCGAATTGCACAACTTCTACACTCCGCCTATCGAACACAACCTCGTCTTGGGTGGCGACTGGGATTTGGCGTACAGTCAAAACGCGCGCGGCTTCCTCAACATCAGCCGTCAAAGCGGCGACATCATCCTGCCGGGCAAAGACCCGAAAAACAAACAGCCTTTGGGACTTTCCGCGCTTGCCCTGCGCACCCGTTTCCAAAACGGCCGCATCGACAGCACGCTGGACGGCAACACCCGCTTCGGCAAAGTTAACGGCACGCTCGGCATCGCGCAACAGTTCGGCAACAACATCAACAACGCCCCTGTTAGCGGCAAGGTCAATATCAGCGTTCCCGATTTGGGCTCGCTCAAATCCTTTATGCCGGCGACAGCCCAAGGCATTGCAGGCCGTCTGAACGCGACCGCCACCATCGGCGGCCGACTCGGTTCGCCTACTATCAACAGCAACCTCGACCTCCAAACCAATTACGGCCGTGCCGACGGTACCGTCAACATCGGTCAAGGCACCAGCTTCGATACCGCCCCTCTGAGCGGCAAGCTTAACCTGAACGTTGCCAACCTCGAAGTCTTCCGCAACTTCCTGCCCGTCGGCCAAACCCTCAAAGGCCGTCTGAACGCCGCCGTCAACTTGGCAGGCCGTCTGAACGATCCGCAACTGAGCGGCCTGATTAATGGCGACAACCTCTATTACCGCCATCAAACCCAAGGCCTGATTCTCGACAACGGCGTATTGCGTTCGCGCCTGCAGGGTCAAAAATGGGTCATCGACAGCCTTAAATTCCACCGTGGCGGCACGATTGAGCTCAAAGGTGCGGTCAACCTTGCCAACGCCAACCCCGATGTCGACGTGGACATCGTCTTCGACAAATACCGCACCCTCTCGCGTCCAAACCGCCAACTGCAGCTCTCCGGCGCGGCCAAAGTCCTCTACAATCCGGAAAAAGGCGTATCGCTCAACGGCACGCTCAACACCGACTACGGCAGGTTTGGTTCGCAAAAATCCTCCATGCCGACCCTCGACGACGACGTGGTCGTACTGGGCGAAACCAAAAAAGAAGCAACGGCCACCACGCCGATTAATATGAACCTTGTCTTGAACATCAACGACAATGTCCGTTTTGTCGGCTACGGCGCAGACGTTACCATCGGCGGCAAACTGTCCATCACATCACGTCCGGGCGAAGCCGTCCAAGGCGTCGGCACCGTGCGCGTTGTCAAAGGCCGCTACAAAGCCTACGGCCAAGACCTCGACATCACCAAAGGATCGGTTTCCTTTGTCGGCCCGCTGACCAATCCAAATCTTAACATCCGTGCCGAACGCCGCCTCTCCCCGGTCGGCGCTGGCGTCGAAGTCCTCGGCAGCCTCAACAATCCGCGCGTGACCTTGGTTGCCAAGGAAGCCATGAGCGAAAAAGACAAACTCTCCTGGCTCATCCTCAACCGTGCCAGCAGCGGCAGCGACGGCGATAACGCCACGCTCTCCGCGGCCGCCAGCGCACTGCTTGCCGGCCAAGTCAACGACCGCATCGGCCTTGTGGATGATTTGGGCTTTACCAGCAAACGCAGCCGCAACGCCCAAACAGGCGAGCTCAACCCTGCCGAACAAGTCCTGACCGTCGGCAAACAGCTCACCAACAACCTCTACGCAGGTTACGAATATGGCATTTCCAGCGCCGAACAATCCGTCAAACTCGTGTACCAACTGACCCGCGCCATCCAAGCCGTTGCCCGCATCGGCACGCGCTCCTCCGGCGGCGAGTTGAAATACACCATCCGCTTTGACAACTGGTTCGGCAAAGACGAACCCGAGCCGGAAGAACAACACTAAAAGCCGTGAAAAAGGCCGTCTGAAATTCATCTTTCAGACGGCCTTTATCTTGTTCTACCGTATTAGAATCTTCAGCCATGCCTCAAAAAACAAAGGCCAACGGCGCAAGTTTAAAAATAAATGCAGCTAAAAAAGTGAACGGCAAACCATGGCTTATTCCAAGTTAGCAATAAATAAAGCAGATGCAAAAAGGCCGTCTGAAACTGACAGGGGTAGGTTTCAGACGGCTTTTTTTGAATCATCGAAACAACTTATGCATGGCATTGCTAATTAATTCGAGCTGTTTCTTATATTCGCGGCAACGGGGGCAGAGCGACAGGTGGACGGCAAGGGCAATGCGGTTAAAAAGACTGAGATGCACTTGGTCTTGCTGTTTGGAAATCAGATCGGTTATTTTGCGGCATTTTTTCATGGCGTTTTCCTGTCAGGCATGGGAGAACCATTTGATTTGCAGGCACTGGCGCAAGGTTTCGCGCGCACGGTGCATGATGGTGTAATAGTTGGCATGGCTGATGCCGCATTGTTCGCGGATTTCATCGCTTGAAAAGCCGAGAATCTCTTTCATGGTAAACACGCGGGCGGTGTTTTCCGGCAGATGGTAGAGGCAGGTCTGCAAAACTTGGTAGAACTCTTTATTGTTCAAACTGGCTTCGGGCGAGTCCCAACCCTGAGGCTGTCCTTCGTCCGTCCAATGCCCGTCGGCGGCAAAATGTCCTTCAAAGGCTTCATCCAAGGCTTCCTCGTCGCGCGTGATGAAAACTTGGCGTTGCCGTCCGATTTGGCGCAGGCAGTCGGTAATTTTGTTTTTTAAGATTGCAAACAGCCAGCTGCTCACTTGGGCGTCGCCTTTGAAACCCTCGGCCGCACGGTAGGCAGAAAGCATGGTTTCCTGTACGAGGTCTTCCGCCAAATCGGGGCGGTCGGGCAGCTGGATATGGGCAAAGCGCAGCAGCAGTTTGCGGGATTCGGCAAGCTCGGCATCGGTCAGTTCGGGTAGGGCCATAATGTATCAGTATGAAATGAATGATCAATATACTTTTGATTTTACGCTGATACGGCAAGAGCATGCGATTGAATCTATAAACGATTTCAGTAGTATTTTTGTTTCGCCGAAACCGACTGCACCCGTTTCAGACGGCCTTGATTTATGCCGCAACCAAAATGCCCTGTTCCAACCATTCCGTCCATTTTTGCCTTAATGCGTCCTGCCAAGCGTTTTCAGACGGCATGAACTCTGCCAGCATGGTCTGCAGGCCGTTTAGGGAAGTGGGCGTTTCTGCCAGCGTTTCCAGCAATAAGGCATCGAAATCGTCGAGCGTTTGGTACATCACGTCATCTTCCTTATCGCGCCACACCAAAACAGCAGTTTCCGCCTCCTGCAATTCGTCCGTCACGTCATACTGATAACGGCGCACAAAGGCGGCGGGAGAAAGGGTGTAAGCCAAATCGTCTGAATCGGCATGGGTTGTTTGGCTATCGGTCTGAGCGGTTTCGGCGAGCAGCTGGGTGTGTTCAAAGTCCATCAATGCCAAGAGGTCATCTGAAAGCGGCAGGCTTTGGCAATATTGGAGGAACTCGCCGGGGATTTCTTGAAAATAGGGCGTTTGAGCGCGCGCGTTGCGGACGAAACCTTCTTTCAGACGGCCCCATTCTTCGCTGTCAAAGTATTGCAGCGTTTCGGTATAGCAGCGGTCGATAAAGCTGTGAATATTGTTGCGTATCAGGCGGATATAGACATTCAACCGCTCTTGCGGCAATCCGTCTGCGGCTTTGCCTTCGCGTATGGCTTGGGCAAAGCGGTGTTGGTATTGGGCGGAGGTTTCAGGCTGCATGACGGTATTCCTTTCCGGCACGCATTTGATAGTCGGCGATTTTAGCGACTTCGGCTTCGAGTTCGGCAAAAGGCGGAAAATTGAAATCGCGTTCCAACAGGGTGGGCGGAATCGTCGGCAGTTTGGCATAGGCCAGTTCGAGCAAATCCCAAACAGTCGGCAATACTGCGGCGCCGTGGGTATCAATCAACAATTCGGGCGTTTCCACGTCATGTCCGGCAATATGGATATAGCACACGCGCTCTGCGTCCACATTTTCTAAAAAGGCTTCAGGCGACAACAGGCCGTGATTGACGGCGTTAACGTAAATATTGTTCACGTCCAAATGAATGCCGCAGTCGGCTTCACGGGCAACCGCGTTGAGGAACTCGACTTCGTTCATCTCGGCAAGCGGAGAATGCAGGTAGTAGGAGGTGTTTTCCACGGCAATACGGCAGCCCAACCGATCCTGCACTTCGCGGATACGGCGCGCGGTATGTTGTACCATTTCTTCAGTGAAAGGCAGCGGCAACAAATCGTAAAGATGACCGCCGTCGTGGCAGTAGCTCAAATGGTCGGAGAAAAACGTGCAATCGTAACGGCGCATCATTTCTTTGATTCCGTCTATCAAATCGGTATCCAACGGGGCTTGTCCGCCCAACGACATGGATAATCCGTGCAACGCCAGCGGCAGCCGTTCCGCCACGCGGTCAAACTGTTTGCGCGCCCTGCCACCCATTTTCAGCCAGTTTTCGGGAGCGGCTTCGATAAAGCGTATCGGGCTGTCGTCTGAAAGCGAGAGGAAGTCTTCCGCCAAGTCGCGGCGGTAGCCCAAGCCTGCGTGTTGAATCATGGTGATGTCCTGTTATGGTGCCGTATGAACGACAAAGTCGCATTTTCGTTTATAAAATGCGACTTTGTTAAAGGTATGTTGCAGGATTATTTAGAACCGCATTTACCTTCGCCGCATTTGCCTTCTACTACTTTGGCAGCTTTGGCTTTAGATGCTTTGCCTTTTTTAGCGTGAGTTTTTTCCACGGTTGAACCGCATTTGCCTTCGCCACATTTGCCTTCGCTTGCTTTAGAAACAGCGCTTGCACCGCATGAACCTTCACCGGCTTTAACCGCACCGCAAGAGCCTTGAGCAGATTTCTGAACACCTGCTTTGCTGCTTAACGGTTTATCAGCGGCAACAACGCCGGCAGCCAGAGACAGGGACAGCGCACCGGCCAAAGCAGCAGCTACATTTTTTTTCATTTTAACTTCCTTTTTAGAATACGAGTTTAAATAAATCAAGGGATAATATCGGGCATTTAAAGTCGGCCCGCGACCGTTAATCCTTAAAGAAAATGCTTGATACGACAACAGCGTTTCTTCAGCAGGGCATCCAAAGACAGACGGCCTGCGCCCTGCAATAGGACAGGAAATAAAACCACCAAATAAATCAGTGCTATTTTATAACCGTTGTCGCACACATTGTAACCCAAGCCGGCATGTACCGCAGACCATGCGACAGCCGTTACGACCATCAATCCCAGCGCGGACAGCCGCGTTGCCAAGCCGACGATGAGCAGCGCAGGCAAAACCAGTTCCGCCCACATGGCCAAATTCCAGTTGACCGTATCCGACAACAAATTGAACGGAAAGGGAAATTGACTGTTTATTTCTGCAAACCAGTTTTCCCCGTTCCATTTTTCCAAACCGGACTCAAGAAATTCATACGCGGCAAAAAGCCTGAGCGTCAACAAACCGAAAGCAGCCTGCCAAGAGGGGTTGGATGAGGTGTTCATTTATTTTCCTAATCAATGTGTGTTGAATGGGATGGGACGAAAAATCAATCGGCACCATCCCATATTTCATGCCTGTTTAGACGCGGCAGCTTTAAAAAACTGACGAAATAAATAAAGTTATTTTCTTATTCATTGTTTTATAAAGATTAAAAATTCAAAAGGCCGTCTGAAACACCATGCTTGATTGGGTTTCAGACGGCCTTTAATGATGAACGCGGTCAATCAATCCGCTTGTTTACACAATTCGACAATTTCTGCGCCGTATTTGTCGATTTTCTCCTCATTCATGCCGTGGATTTCCGCCAACTCCGCCAAATCTTGCGGCCGTCGGGCGGCAATCGCGCGCAGGGTAACTTTGCTGCATATCTGATAGGCTTCGAGGCCTTCATGGCGGGCAGTATCGATGTTCCACTGAAGCAGACGGCGCATCAAACGGCGTTTGCGTTTATCCTCTTCGCTCAGGCCGTCTGAAAACGGGCGGCAGATGTTTAAAATGCCCTCGCCGTATTGCTCGATACGTTTTTCGCCGAGTTTATACACGCCTAAAAGGTCGATGGGTTCGGCAGGCGTATTGGTCAGCAAATCGTCCATGCTTTCGTTGGAGAATACCGTTCCCAGCGTCACTTGATCGGCACTTGCCTGCTGCTCGCGCCAAGTTTCCAAAACCTGTTTTAAGGCCTGTTCGCGCTCGCCCAAGCTGTGGATAACTTGTATATTATCTGTGGAAACTGTACCGGCTTCGGCCGTTTCGCAAACGTCGAGTATCTCCAAACCGAATTTATTGATTTTCGCCTCACCCAGGCCGTAGATTTGATGTAAATCTTCCAAACTTCGGGGCATTTTTTCGACAATATCGCGCAGGGTTTTGTCGCCGCAAACCACATAGGCCGGTACTTCCTCCGCCTGGGCGCGTTGTTGACGCCATT
The DNA here is from genome assembly GCF_051956895.1 of Neisseria sp. P0021.S006. Lineage (NCBI taxonomy): Bacteria > Pseudomonadati > Pseudomonadota > Betaproteobacteria > Neisseriales > Neisseriaceae > Neisseria > Neisseria sp. P0021.S006. Next base: position 28,945 of record NZ_JBQCWZ010000008.1, on the reverse strand, counting down.
GGCGCAATGCCTGCCACAAACGCTCTTCGCGCTCGGTGCGCAACCAATCGTCTTTCGGCTTTTGGGTGGCCGTTTTTTCGCGGCGCAGGGGACGCAACATGACTTCGGTTTCGCCCTTGAGGACTTTTTTGGCCGCTTCGGTCAGCTGCAAGGCTTGATGCTGCTCGACGTTGACGGTGAGATAGCCCAAGCTGATGCACTGGCGGATGACACTGCGCCATTCCTTGTCAGTCTGTTCGCTGCCGATGCCGAATGTGGATAACTTGTCATGGCCGTTGCGCAGTATCCAATCGTCGCTTTTACCGCGTAAAAGGTTGGTGATGTAACCGGCGGCAAAGCGTTGTCCGGCGCGGTACACGCAGCTGAGTAATTTTTGCACCAACACCGTGCCGTCAAACCGCACGGGCGGATGCAGGCAGTTGTCGCAATGGCCGCAGGGTTCGGATTCTTCGCCGAAATGTTTGAGCAGCAGTACGCGGCGGCAGGCGGCGGTTTCGCAGACGGAAAGCATGGCATCGAGTTTTTGCATTTCGATTTGCTTTTGCACCTCGTCGCTGTTGCCTTCGGCAATCCGTTCGCGCAGCAACACCCAATCGTTCAAGCCGTAACACAGCCAGCTCACGGCAGGCAGACCGTCCCGGCCGGCGCGCCCCGATTCCTGATAGAAATGTTCGACACTTTGGGGCATATCGAGATGGGCGACAAAGCGCACGTCGGGTTTGTCTATGCCCATGCCGAACGCCACGGTCGCCACCACGATAATATTGTCTTCATGCGTAAAGCGGCGTTGGTTTTCCTCGCGCACGTCCATGCTCAAACCGGCATGATACGGAATCGCCTCCAAGCCATTTTCACACAAAAACTGCGCCACATCCTCGACTTTTTTGCGACTTAAACAATACACAATGCCGCTTTGCCCATGCATCTGCTTGCGGATGAAATCCAGTAATTGTTTTTTACCATTATTTTTTTCGATAACCTGATAATAAATATTCGGGCGGTCAAAGCTGGAAATAAATTCGGGCGCATTGTCCAAGTGTAGATAATGCTTGATGTCGGCGCGCGTGGCCGCATCGGCGGTAGCGGTCAGGGCGATGCGCGGGACGTTCGGATAGCGTTCGGCAAGCATGCCGAGCTGTTGATATTCGGGGCGGAAATCGTGTCCCCATTGGCTGACGCAATGCGCCTCATCAATGGCAAACAGGCTGACGGTTTGTTGGTCGAGAAAACGCAAAAAGCGGTCGGTAACCAAGCGTTCTGGTGCGACATAAAGCAGTTTCAGACGGCCTTGGGCAAGCTTGTCGGCAATCTCGCGCGCCTCATCTGCCGATGTGCTGCTGTTGACTGCCGCCGCTTCAATCCCGGCCACATGCAGGCTGGCTACTTGGTCGTTCATCAGCGCAATCAGCGGCGATACGACAACCGCCACGCCTTCGCGCATCAGCGCCGGAATCTGGTAACACAAAGACTTGCCCCCGCCCGTCGGCATCAGCACCATCAAACTCTCGCCGCCGGCCAAAGCATTGACGATAGCCTCCTGCTTGCCACGAAATTCGGGATAACCGAATACTTCGTGCAAAATCTGTTTGGAGGTCGGCTGAAGCATAATGGTTCCGTAGAATAGGGGAAAGCGTTATTTTAACGGTTTTACACCCGCGTATGTGCGGAACATTTTGCCGCCGCTTTTTCAGACGGCCTGAAATTCAACTCTATTAAAGTTATTTAATTTTAAATAAAGATTTATTTTGTTTTAAATGAAATGCACAAAGGCCGTCTGAATCCTAATCTTCGGATTTCAGACGGCCTTTCAAAAATAAAATCTTTAGGCTTTTTTGACGAACTCAGATTTCAAGTTCATCGCGCTGCCATCGATTTTGCAACCGATATTGTGGTCGCCCTCTTGCAGGCGGATGCCTTTGACTTTGGTGCCTTGCTTGATGACCATAGAGCTGCCTTTGACTTTCAGATCTTTAATCAAGACAACCGTATCACCATCTTGCAATACCGCGCCGTTGGCATCTTTGACTTCCAAGGCATCATCGCTTGCAGCCGCAGCATCGGCCTCGTTCCACTCATGGGCGCACTCAGGGCAAACGTATTGGGCACCGTCTTCGTAAGTGTATTCGGAGTGGCATTTCGGGCAGGAAGGTAGGGACATGAGGTTTCCTTATAAATATGATAAAAGAAGCGTAAAACGCAAATAATACAATGTCTAAATTATTGATTCGCCTTGCTGCCGCCTACGCCGTAAACGGCATTCCAAGCCGCGTCCAACATTTGGCCGGCTTGTTGCAGCTTGGCATTTTGCTGCTCTTTCTGAGCCAAAGCCGTCTGAATTTCGCCTTTCAAACGGTCAATATCGGATTGTGCGGCCTGCAAACGGCGCTGCGCGCTTTCCAAATCACTTTGCAGGGAAATGATTTTGCTGTCGTTGCTGTTTTGCTCATGCAAAGCGGCACGGTAAACCGATTGGACGGACAGCAAACGGTCTTCCGCCTCACCGGCATACGCGGCAGCGGCGGATAACATCATCAGGGCAAGTAAGGTTTTTTTCATGGGTTTTCCTTTAAAGTTGTTTGATTTGTAAAGTAAAGCGCAGAGCCGATTTTTCCGCCGCCAAGTTTACATAATATGCTTGTTGGTCTTTGTTCTTGATGGCTTATTTTATCCAATCCGGACATTCAGGCTGCCGATAAAAGTTAATTCAATCGGCAGTTGTAACAGGCAGGCGGCTATTATTTTCTCATATTCTCCGCCTTATTCCATTATTTTCTGGTTTTATTATAAAAGGCCGTCTGAAAAATTTTCAGACGGCCTTTTTGAGTTTCACAATGATGGCTCTGCCTCTCGTCAAAAAGCTTTCCTGTATTTTTAAATTACAGTCATATTTAAATATGTAAATATGATTTATTTATTGTAAAATTTATCCTTTAGTCATGCCGGAGCATATGGTGTTGCGGCTGTCTGCATCTTTTTTAATTCTTCTTCCATGAGAACCCTATGATGAAAAGCAACCATCTCGCCTATGCCGTTTTGGCAGCCCTACTATCTATCCAAACCCTGCCGGCTTCTGCAGCCAAATCTGATACTGCTTCTGCCGTCGAGGCATCCGGGCAAGAAGCGCAACAAGCCTCAGACTCTATCGCAAACTACGTTGACGACCAGATCGTCCAAGGCCCAGCAACCGTTGATTTGGGCAATCAGGCCAAACTGAAACTACCTGCAAAAATGGTCTTTGTGAAAAAAAATCGCGCCAATGCCATGATGAGAGAAGCAGGCAACGCTACAGATCCCAACCGCTACGGCCTGATTCTCCCCGAGTCGGAAAACGAGGACGGTGATACTAATTGGATGGTAGACCTAACCTTTACCGATTCCGGCTATATCAAAGACGATGATGCCAAAGAATGGGATGTTGAGGCCATGCTCGAGCAGCTGAAAGAAGGTACCGAGGAACAAAATAAAGAGCGTGCCTCCCGCAACCTGCCGGAATTGGAAACACGCGGCTGGGTAGAAAAACCGCAATATGATGCAAAGACCCATCGTCTGATTTGGTCGATTGACGTTCTGAATAAAAACGAACCCGATCCCAATCCTGCCATCAACTACAATACTTTCCAGCTGGGACGCGAAGGCTATATTGAATTGACTATGATCACCGATTTGAAAAGCATAGATCAATACAAACCTATTGTGCAAGAATTGTTGGGCAATATCGAATTCAATGAAGGCAAGCGCTACAGCGATTTCAATGCGGCAACCGACAAAGTGGCCGAATACGGACTGGCTGCCTTGGTTGGCGGTATCGCTGCAAAAAAACTGGGATTATTAGCTTTGGCCGGCGCATTACTGGCTAAATTCGGCAAACTGATTATTTTTGGTGCTGTTGCAGCAGGTGCATTGTTTAAAGGCCTATGGCGCAAAAAAGATAAAAACAAACCGAGCGAAGAAGAATAAATAAATCCTGTTCAAAATAAAAAGGCCGTCTGAAAACTTGGCATTCCCAGTTTTCAGACGGCCTTTTATCATTCATGCCTTACGAACGGATCCGTTTCAACACTTCTTCTTTGCCGATCAAAGCCAATACGGCATCGACGCTTGGGGTTTTCGCCGTACCACAGACTGCGAGGCGCAAAGGCATACCGAGTTTGCCCATTTTGATGCCTTCTTCGTCGCAGAAAGGTTTGAAGAGGTCGTGGATGGCTTCGGCGGTCCAGTCTTCCAGCCCTTCGAGGCGTTCAGCAAAGCGCAGCATACGGGCGGCGGCTTCGTCGTCCCAGTGTTTCTGCATGTCTGCTTCGGCCGGCGTTTGTTTGACGTAGAAGTAGAGGCACTCGTCGGCAAGCGTGTTCAGGTCTTGGGCACGGTCTTTGACCAATGCCAACACGTCTTCCAAAGCAGGCTTGCTTGTTTCATGGATATCGCGCAGGGCGAGGCGCGGTTTCACCATTTCGGCCAGTTTTTCGTTGGCGGTGATTTTGATGTGTTCGCCGTTGATCCAGTAGAGTTTTTTCAAGTCCATACGGCTTGGAGACGGGGAAACGTCTTTCAAATCAAACCATTCGATGAATTGTTCCATTGTGAAGAATTCATCGTCGCCATGCGCCCAGCCTAAACGTGCCAGATAGTTGAGCATGGCTTCGGGCAGGATACCCATCGCGCCGAAATCGGTAATGGCAACGGTATCGCCGCTGCGTTTGGAGATTTTTTTGCCTTGTTCGTTAAGAATCATGGGCAGGTGGCCGTATTCGGGCAGATTTGCACCGATGGCTTTTAAGATGTTGATTTGTTTCGGGGTGTTGTTCACATGGTCGTCACCACGGATAACGTGGGTAATGCCCATGTCGTAGTCGTCCACGACAACGCAGAAATTGTAGGTCGGCGTGCCGTCGGCGCGGGCGATAATCAGGTCGTCGAGTGCTTCGTTGGGGATGGAGATTTCGCCTTTGACCAAATCCGTCCATTTCGTAACGCCGTCCAAAGGCGTTTTGAAGCGGACGACGGGTTGAACGTCGGCAGGGATTTCGGGCAGAGTTTTGCCTTCTTCCGGACGCCAACGGCGATCGTACGTCGCCGTGCCTTCTTTTTCTGCTTTCTCGCGCATGGCTTCCAGCTCTTCTTTGCTGCAATAGCAGTAGTAGGCATGGCCTTTTTCTAAAAGTTCGGCGATGACTTCTTTATAGCGGTCGAAACGGCGGGTTTGGTACACGACGTTGTCGGCGTTGTCGTAGTTCAGGCCGACCCATTTCATGCCGTCGAGGATGATGTTGACGGATTCGGCAGTAGAGCGCGCCAAGTCGGTATCTTCGATACGCAATAGGAACTCGCCTTTATGATGGCGGGCAAACGCCCATGAAAACAAGGCGGTGCGTACGCCGCCGATGTGCAGGTAGCCGGTGGGGCTGGGGGCGAAACGGGTTTTGACGGTCATGATGGCTCCAAAGTCTTTTAAAACAGGTATTTTACTTTTTCGGCAAAGTTTAAACAATGTACGGCCGTCTGAAAATAATGTCAGCGCAGAAGGACCGTCTGGGAACTTTTCTACTGAAAACAAGACAAATGATAATTATTTCTTTGAAAGTATCCGCTCATGAACAAACGCGCTTTATTTACCGCCCTCGCCCTCCTGCCCCTTTTTGCCCAAGCCGAAATCAAAACTATCAAAGACGTATTGGGACGCGAAGTCAAAGTCGATGTCCCTGTCAAACGCGCGGTTTTGGCGTTTTACTATCCCGACTATATCGCGGTAACGGGCGCGGACAAATTTAAAAACGTCATCGGCATTTCGCGTGAGTTTTGGGAGAAATTCAATCCCGGCAGCTGGGCGATGTTCAAACAGAAGCTGCCTACGCTGCAAAACATTGCGGACATCGGCAACATCAGCACCGGCACGTTTTCACTGGAGAAAACGCTCGCGCTCAAGCCGGACGTATTGATTCTGGCCGACTGGCAGTATAAGGCCATCGCCACCCATCTGCCGCGCATTAAAGCGGCAGGCATACCCGTCGTCGTGGTCGATTTCAACGCCGAAACCGTCGCGCGGCACACGCGCAGTGCGGAAATTTTCGGCGAACTCAACGGTACGCAGGCGCGCGCCCAAAAAATTGCCGCCGAATACGCCCGAGGCATTGCCGATATCCAAAAACGCGTCGCGCGCGCCAAGCAGTCCAAACCGAAAATCTATATCGAGTTCGGCGACAAAGGCCCGTCCGAATACAGCTACACCTTCGGCAAAGATATGTGGGGCGCGATTGCCGACACAGCAGGCGGCAACAATATCGCCGCGCCTTACGTTAAAAACTGGGGACCGGTAAACCCTGAAAAATTCCTGACGGCCAAACCCGACGTCATCGTCATTTCGGGGACGGAAAACGGCCATAAAGACAAGCCTGACATTATGGCGATGGGCATAGGCATCAGCCAGGCCGATGCGCAACGCCGACTGGCCGGATTTGTCAAACGCAAAGGCTGGGCAGACATTCCTGCCGTCAAAAACAAACGCGTTTACGGCATCTACCACACCGCCTCCCGCTCGCTCACCGATTTGGCCAGCGCGCAATTTATCGCCAAAACCCTGTATCCGCAGCAGTTTGCCGACATAGACCCAAACAAGACCTATCTGGACTTCTACCGCAAATACCTGCCCGTCGTGCCGGACGGTACGTTTTACATCCGATTGAAATAGCGGCTGCAAAAATCATAGGCTCAGGCCGTCTGAAGATTCAGACGGCCTGAGCATGCTATGCCGATAAAGATTTAATGAGTATAATTACTGTTCTTTCAACAAAATTACTGAGTACATAATGAACGGACAAAACCAAATCGGCCATCAACAGGCTCCAATTGTAAGCGTCAAAGAATGGTTGATAACAAACTTGATTATGATGATTCCGCTGGTCAATATAGTTATGATGCTTGTATGGGCATTCGGCTCAAACACCAATCCAAATAAAGCTAATTATTTCAAGGCTACCTTGATTCTGTTTGCCATCGTAATGGTAATTTATCTGGTACTGGCTGTAGTCTTTTTTGGCAGTGTAGCTGCAAATCAATATCAATAAGTAAGAATACATTTAGGCCGTCTGAAACCTAAAAGGCTTCAGACGGCCTTTTACATGGATTACCGAAAGCTCAAGCACCTATCCAATTCCAAACTGCATCGCTCCATTTGCCGATACGGTAGAGAAACAAAGAATAGCTCTCCTGCATCAGGAACTTGGCTTTCTTGTTGCGCTCGTCAAAGCGCGTGGTCGGGGTGGCGGAGAACTGTGCGTCTGACAAGCCCAAATCGGCGGCCATTTCTTCGGCGCGCGCCAAATGATACGGGTCGCTGACAACGATAATGCTACCGATGCCGTTGGCGTGCATGATGGGGACGATATTGCGCAGGTTTTCGTAAGTGTTGCGCGATGTGTTTTCAAACAGGATATTGTGCGCCGGTATGCCCTGCTTGAGCGCGTATCGGCGCCCCACTTCGGCTTCGGTCATAAATCCTTTTTTGGGCGTGCCGCCGGTGAAAATGATTTTGCCGACACGATGGCTTTGGTAGAGCGTGATGGCGTGGTTGATGCGCTCACGGAATACCGGCGACGGGCGTTTGTCCCACGCTGCCGCACCCAATACCACCGCCGCATCGGCATGAACGTCCTTCGGCAAGGTGTGCGAACCTGTCCGGTAAATCTGCCATGTGCCGCTCAAAAAAATACCGCACACCAGCAAAACGCTCAAAGCAAGGCCGCGAAACAGGTAATATCGCAGGCCATTGCGGCTTTTAAGCAGGGAAATCATCTTCAGACGGCCTTATCCAACCCTATCAGCCGAGTAGGGCGGCAATGTTTTCCAACGGACGGCCGATGGCTGCACGCGTAGGCGTTACCAAAACGGGGCGCTCAAGCAGGGCAGGGTGTTCGGCGATTGCCTGAAGCAGGGCGGCATTGTCCAAATCGGGATTGTCCAAACCCAATTCTTTGTACAAATCGTCTTTCGTGCGCATCATGCCGCGCACCGATTCGATGCCGAGTTTGGCAAACATATCCTGCAAAGTCGCCAAATCAGGCGCGGTATCCAGATATTTGACCACGTCGGCGGCAACGCCTTTTTCTTCGAGCAAAGCCAGCGCGGCACGCGATTTGCTGCAACGCGGGTTGTGATAAAGTGTGAATTCAGACGGCATGAAAGTCTCCGTATTATTGCAAAATCATTCAATGATGGCGGTTATTATCGTCTGCAACTGATTTTTACTCAAACTTTTTACTTGATATCTTGATACGAATCGGTAGGCATACCCACCAAACCGTTTTACAATAAACACAATTTCGATTGGCAACCTCAAGGATACAACCATGAAAGCCTTAACCGCCCTTCTCTTGTCCGCCACCGTTTTTACCGCTGTACCGGCCTTTGCCGCCGATGAAACAGCTGGTTGGCAGGACAACAAACCGCAAAGCCTGGAATCGCTCAAAGCCCCCGTGCGCGTGGTCAACCTGTGGGCAACCTGGTGCGGCCCCTGCCGTAAAGAAATGCCCGCCATGTCCGCATGGTACAAAGCGCAGAAAAAAGGCAGCGTCGATATGGTCGGCATCGCGCTGGATACCACTGACAACATTGGCAAGTTCCTGAAACAAACACCGGTCAGTTATCCGATTTGGCGTTACACCGGCGCCAACAGCCGCAACTTCATGAAAGCCCACGGCAACAACGTCGGCGTATTGCCTTTCACTGTCGTCGAAGCGCCGAAATGCGGTTACAAACAAACCATCACCGGCGAAGTCAACGAAAAAAGCCTGACCGCCGCCGTGAATTTGGCCAAAACCAAATGTAAATAAAACAGCGGATAGGGTGCTTAACCTACGCTGATACCGAGGCCGTCTGAAACCCAATCGTTCAGACGGCCTTTTTTTCAAATCATACTGCTTTGTGTTGCAAACCGGCAGTGTATCCGCCTGCAGAACCGGGGTTTCACTATCAAAAAGCAGCCGAAATATTTATAATCTGTGAATATCCCCATTTTTTCAGACGGCATGTTGCCCTATCGATGACGCCTGCCGTCTGAATCCCTATTTTCAGGAAAACCCATGATCCGTTTCGAACAAGTTTCCAAAACCTATCCCGGCGGTTTCGAAGCCCTGAAAAATGTCAGTTTCCAGATTAACAAAGGTGAGATGATTTTTATCGCCGGCCATTCGGGCTCGGGCAAATCTACCATTTTGAAGCTGATTTCAGGCATTACCAAGCCTACCAAAGGTAAGGTTTGGTTCAACAATCAAGACCTCGGCACCTTGAGCGACAATCAGATCGGCTTTATGCGCCAACATATCGGCATTGTCTTCCAAGACCACAAAATCCTCTACGACCGCAATGTCTTGCAAAACGTTATCCTGCCTTTGCGGATTGGCGGCTACCAGCCGCGCAAAGCGGAAGAGCGCGCGCGTATTGCGATTGAGAAAGTCGGCTTGAAAGGCCGCGAAAACGATATGCCCATCACTTTGTCCGGCGGCGAACAGCAGCGTTTGTGCATTGCACGCGCAGTGGTTCACCAACCCAGCCTGCTGATTGCCGACGAGCCGTCCGCCAGCCTCGACCGCGCCTACGCGCTGGATATTATGGAATTGTTTAAAACCTTCCATGAAGCAGGCACGACCGTGATCGTTGCGGCGCACGATGAAACGCTGATGGCGGATTACGGCCACCGCGTCTTGCGCCTGCAGAAAGGACGCCTCGCATGAGCATGATTCACTACATCTCGTTACACGTCGAATCGGCACGCGCCGCGCTCAAAGAGCTTCTGCGCCAACCCATCGGCACACTGCTGACCCTGCTCATGCTTGCCGTTGCCATGACCTTGCCGCTGTTTATGTATTTGGGTATCCAAAGCGGACAAAGCGTGTTGGGCAAACTCAACGAGTCGCCGCAGATTACGGTTTATATGGACACCGATGCGGCAAGTTCTGATGCCGATACGGTGAAAAACCTGCTCCAACGCGACAGCCGTATCGATAAAGTCCGCTTTATCAGCAAGCAGGAAGGTTTGGAAGAATTGCAGACCAATCTCGACCAAAACCTTGTTTCCATGCTCGATGGCAACCCGTTGCCCGACGTCTTTATCGTTACGCCCGACCCTGCCACTTCTCCGGATCAGATGCAGGCCATCTATAAAGACATTACCAAACTGCCGCGCGTCGAATCGGCAACCATGGATACCGAATGGGTACAAACTCTTTATCGTATTAACGAATTTATCCGCAAGATTTTGTGGTTCCTCTCGCTGACATTGGGCATGGCCTTTGTCTTGGTGGCACACAACACCATCCGCCTGCAAATCCTCAGCCGTAAGGAAGAGCTGGAAATCACCAAGCTATTGGGGGCGCCTGCTTCCTTCATCCGCCGCCCTTTCCTTTATCAGGCAATGTGGCAGAGTATTTTCTCCGCCGCCGTCAGCTTGGGCTTGTCGGCTTGGCTGCTGGCAGAAGTACGGCCGCTGGTGGACGCGATTTTCAAACCCTACGGCCTGAACATCGGCTGGCGTTTCTTCACATTTAGCGAAGTGTCGCTGGTATTCGGCTTCGTCATCGCGCTGGGCGTATTCGGCGCATGGCTGGCCACCACACAACACCTCTTGGGCTTCAAAGCCAAAAAATAAGCCTTGGCAAACAGGCCGTCTGAACCATTCAGACGGCCTGAAATCTTATCCTTTCGCAACGTAAACAAACCTTGTGAAAATTTAATACTGCCAAATCTAACAGCAAGGGCATAATCCCTTATAATTGATGGTTTATTATCCATCTCATTTCATTTGTGCGGCATAAGCCGTGCGGACAAATAACGAAAGACATCCTGTGGACAAACTCAAAATCTCTGCCAACGGCCCCCTCAACGGCGAAATCATCGTATCCGGCGCGAAAAATGCCGCCCTGCCGCTGATGTGTGCCGGTCTGCTGACTTCCGGCACTTTACGCTTGAAAAACGTACCCATGCTCGCCGACGTCAAAACCACCCAAAAACTGCTGCAAGGCATGGGCGCACGTGTTTTGACCGACAACATCTCCGAATTTGAAATCAACGGCGGCACCGTCAACAACACCTGCGCACCTTACGAACTGGTGAAAACCATGCGCGCATCCATCTTGGTTTTGGGCCCGACCCTCGCCCGCTTCGGCGAAGCCCAAGTCAGCCTGCCCGGCGGCTGCGCCATCGGTTCGCGCCCGGTTGACCAACACCTCAAAGGCCTAGAAACCATGGGTGCGGAAATTACCATCGAACACGGTTACGTCAAAGCCAAAGGCCGTCTGAAAGGCACGCGCGTCACCATGGACGTCGTGACCGTAGGCGGTACCGAAAACCTGCTGATGGCGGCCACGCTTGCCGAAGGCACCACCATCCTCGAAAACTGCGCCATCGAGCCCGAAGTCGTCGATTTGGCCGAATGCCTCGTCAAAATGGGCGCAAAAATCAGCGGCATCGGTACAGCAACCATGACCATCGAAGGCGTAAAAGAGCTGCACGGCTGCGAACACAGCGTCGTTCCCGACCGCATCGAAGCCGGCACCTTCCTCTGCGCCGTCGCCATGACCGGCGGCAAAGTCGTCCTGCGCAATGCCGCTCCCAAAACCATGGAAGTCGTGTTAAACAAATTGACCGAAGCCGGCGCCATCATCGAAGCCGGCGACAACTGGATTTCCATCGACATGCAACAACGTCCGAAAGCCGTGGACATCCGTACCGTCGTCCACCCGGGCTTCCCAACCGACATGCAGGCGCAGTTTATGGCCATGAACGCCATTGCCGAAGGCAGCAGCCGCGTGGTGGAAACCATTTTTGAAAACCGCTTCATGCACGTTCCTGAACTCAACCGCATGGGCGCAGACATCACCACCGAAGGCAACACCGCCTACATCAAAGGAGTAGAAAAACTCTCCGGCGCCGTCGTGATGGCAACCGACCTGCGCGCCTCTGCCAGCCTCGTCATGGCAGGCTTGGTCGCAGAAGGCGAAACCATCGTCGAACGCATCTACCACCTCGACCGCGGCTATGAATACATCGAGAAAAAACTTGGCGGCGTAGGCGCAAAAATCGAACGCGTACACGGTTGATCCCATACGCAGCCGATAAATAAAAGGCCGTCTGAAACACCGGCAATCGGGTTTCAGACGGCCTTTGCGTATTGTTTTGCGGTATAATTCCCGACATCTTTATCCATTGTTTTTAAAAGCACAAACCATGACACGCAAAATCCTTGTCACTTCCGCGCTGCCGTATGCCAACGGCAGCATCCACCTCGGCCACATGGTCGAACACATCCAAACCGACGTTTGGGTACGTTTCCAAAAACTGCGCGGCCACGAATGCTACTACTGCTGCGCCGACGACACCCACGGCACGCCCGTGATGCTTGCCGCGCAAAAACAAGGCATTGCGCCTGAAGATATGATCGCCAAAGTGCGCGAAGAGCACCTCGCCGACTTTACCGGCTTCAACATCGGCTACGACAATTATTACAGCACCCATTCCCCTGAAAACAAACAGTTTTCCCAAGACATTTACCGCGCGCTGAAAGCCAACGGCAAGATTGAGAGCCGCGTCATCGAGCAGCTTTTCGACCCCGAAAAACAAATGTTCCTGCCCGACCGCTTTGTCAAAGGCGAATGCCCGAAATGCCACGCCCAAGACCAATACGGCGACAACTGCGAAGTCTGCGGCACGACCTATTCCCCGACCGAACTGATCAACCCGTATTCCGCCGTATCCGGTGCCAAACCCGAATTGCGCGAATCCGAACACTTCTTCTTCAAACTGGGCGAATGCGCCGACTTCCTCAAAGCATGGACTTCCGGCAACAACCCGCACGACGGCAAGCCCCATCTGCAAGCCGAAGCCCTCAACAAAATGAAAGAATGGCTGGGCGAAGGCGAAGAAACCACCCTGTCCGACTGGGACATCTCCCGCGACGCGCCGTATTTCGGTTTCGAAATCCCCGACGCGCCGGGCAAATATTTCTACGTCTGGCTGGACGCGCCCGTCGGCTACATGGCGTCGTTTAAAAACCTGTGCGACCGCATCGGCGTCGATTTCGACGAATACTTCAAAGCCGACAGCCAAACCGAGATGTACCACTTCATCGGCAAAGACATCCTCTATTTCCACGCCCTGTTCTGGCCTGCCATGCTGCATTTCTCCGGCCACCGCGCCCCGACCGGAGTGTACGCACACGGCTTTTTGACTGTGGACGGACAAAAAATGTCCAAATCGCGCGGCACCTTCATCACCGCCAAATCCTATCTGGAACAAGGCCTGAACCCTGAGTGGATGCGCTACTACATCGCCGCCAAGCTCAACAGCAAAATCGAAGACATCGATTTGAACCTACAAGACTTTATCAGCCGCGTCAACAGCGACCTCGTCGGCAAATACGTCAACATCGCCGCCCGCGCTTCAGGTTTCATCGCCAAACGCTTTGAAGGCCGTCTGAAAGACGTTGCCGACAGCGAATTGCTGGCAAAACTGACTGCGCAAAGCGAAGCCATTGCCGAATGCTACGAAAGCCGCGAATACGCCAAAGCCCTGCGCGATATCATGGCCTTGGCAGACATTGTCAACGAATACGTTGATGCCAACAAACCTTGGGAACTGGCGAAACAAGAAGACCAAGACGCACGCCTGCACGAAGTATGCAGCGAGCTCATCAACGCCTTTACCATGTTGACCGCCTACCTCGCCCCCGTATTGCCGAAAGTGGCCGAAAACGCCGCCAAATTCCTGAATTTGGAAGCCATCACCTGGGCAAATACATGCGAAACCTTGGGCGAACATGCCATCAACAAATACGAACATTTAATGCAACGAGTGGAGCAAAAACAAGTGGACGATTTAATCGAAGCCAACAAACAAAGCATCGCCGCAGCAGCCGCGCCTGCCACCGAAGAGAGCAAATACGAAAAAGTCGCCGAACAGGCCAGCTTTGACGACTTCATGAAAATCGATATGCGCGTCGCCAAAGTATTGAACTGCGAAGCCGTCGAAGGCAGCACCAAACTCCTGAAATTCGACCTCGATTTCGGTTTTGAAAAACGCATCATCTTCTCCGGCATCGCCGCGTCTTACCCAAATCCTGCTGAATTGAACGGCCGCATGGTCATCGCCGTCGCCAACTTCGCCCCGCGCAAAATGGCAAAATTCGGCGTATCCGAAGGCATGATCCTCTCCGCCGCCACAGCCGAGGGCAAACTGAAGCTCCTCGACGTTGACGCAGGCGCACAGCCCGGGGATAAAGTGGGCTAAGGCTTATCCAAACCATAAGGAGAAACCATGTTAAACCTTTCCGCACCGATACTTAAAGAAATTGAGTTGCTTCATGATGCAGGCTTATCGGTTGGCGCTATTGTTACAGTGTTGCGTCTGAAGTTTCCGGTAGAGCTCCATGATCGGGAGGACAAACAAATTGAAGAAGCCGTGCTTCTCATGATCAATCCGCCACGAAAAGCACCTTCTCTTTCCCGCTAAGGTAGCGATACCGGTTGAAAGGTAAATTTGGTTATGCTTCAACAAAAGGCCGTCTGAAAATTTCAGACGGCCTTTTTATTTATCCAAACGCTTATTTCCGTTAAAACTTTATCTCAACAATTCATCGGTAACGCGTTGCAGAAATTCGATGCGCTCGGGTTTGGCTTCGCCTGATTCGGCAGCGGCTTTGACGGCGCAGCCGGGTTCGGCTCGGTGGGTGCAGTTGTGGAAACGGCACTGGCCGATAAGGTGGCGCAGGTCGGGGAAGTATTGCAATAAATCGGCGGCTTGGAGATGGTGCAGGCCGAATTCTTGTAGGCCGGGGGAATCGATGAGTCGGGTTTCTGCGTTTAAATCATAGAGTTGGGCGTGGGTGGTGGTGTGTTTGCCGGAGTCGAGCGCGGTGGAAATGTCGCCGGTTCGGGCGGCTTGGTTGCCGAGTAGGGCGTTGGTCAGGGTGGACTTGCCCATGCCACTTTGTCCGAGCAGGATGTTGGTTTGCCCTTCTAAAATGGGACGCAGGATGTCGGCGTTTTCCAATGCGTTGGTTTCGACCACGGAGTAGCCGAGGGTTTCGTAGAATTTAAGTTTCTCGCGCCATTGGGCGGTTTCGGGGAGGTCGGCTTTGTTGAGGATGATGACGGCGTTAATGCCGGCCGCTTCGGCTGCGAGGAGGGCGCGTTGCAACAGGGCTTCGCTGGGTGAGGGGCTGGCGGCGGTTACGATAAGGAGTTGGGTAACGTTGGCGGCAATCAGTTTGGTTTTCCACGCGTCTTGGCGGTAGAGCAGGCTTTCGCGCGGGAGGTAGTCTTCAATCACGACTTGTTCGCCGTTGATGGGGCTGATACGGACTTGGTCGCCGCAGGCGAAATCGACGCGTTTTTTGCGGGTGGTGGCGTCATATGTTTGGCCGTCGGGAGTGCGGACAATATAGCGGCGGCCATAGCTGGTAATGATTTGGGCGGTATCGGTCATGATGGGGTTTATTGTTTGGAATGGTGTGATTGTACCGAAAGTCGGCTATGGCCGTCTGAAAACTTGTTTGCACCTTTTAACTTTCTTTGGCTTGGTTTTTAGGTGTTTCTGCCCTATATTTGCAATGTATTTGTTTTCAGGAGATTTTTTTATGGATTTCAGTCAGTTGCTCAATCAGGTTTTGGGTGCGGCTCAAAAAGGCGGCAAAGCGGTAGCGGACAGCCCGCTCAATTCTTTCGGCGGCGGCGCGCTGACGGGTGCTTTGGCATCGATGCTGTTGAAAAAGAAAAACACGAAGAAGCTGGTAAAGGCCGGCTCGGTCGCTGCTTTGGGTTTTCTGGCTTATAAAGGCTATCAAAACTGGAAACAAAACCGCCAGCAGGACGAATTGCCGCAAAGTGCGTTCCAACCTGCCGGTCTGATTGGTGAAAACCACAGCCGTGTGATTTTGCAAACGATGATTGCGGCGGCGGCTTCAGACGGCCTGATTGACGATGCGGAACGCGCGGCCATCGAGCGTGAAAGCGGCAGCGATGCGGAAACTGCGGCATGGTTGCAGGCGGAATATGCGCAACCGGCCTCCATCGAGCAAATTGCCGCTTCGGTCGGCAGCGACGAGGCTTTGGCAGCCGAAACTTATCTGGCGGCCCGATTGGTCTGCGCGGACTTGTCGCGCAAGGAAATCGTGTTCCTGAGCCGTTTGTCCCAAGCTTTGAATTTGGACGACCAGCTGGTCGAAAGTTTGGAAAAACAGCTCGAATTGGCTTAAGCCGGATTTACAAGGCCGTCTGAAACCTGATTTCAGACGGCCTTTCGACTTAATTTCAGAGTAAAATAACCCTTTCGACATATTAAAGGCTGTCTGAACATGAATAAACTTTTTTCCACATTCAAAACGTTTTTAGCCGCTTCGTCCGTCTTGGTATTGGCTGCCTGTCCGAGCGGCAACGCGCCGCAATCCAAACCTTCTACGCAGGGTCAAAATACGGTTTCGCATACTGCACCCAAACCGAAAGCCACGGTTGCGCTGGCTTTGGGCGGCGGCGCGTCCAAAGGTTTTGCCCATATCGGGATTATTAAGGTTTTGAAAGAAAACAATATTCCGGTCAAAATCGTTACCGGCACATCCGCAGGCTCGATTGTCGGCAGTATGTACGCTTCGGGAATGTCGCCCGACCGCCTCGAATTGGAAGCGGAAATTTTGGGTAAAACCGATTTAGTGGATTTAACCTTGTCCACCAGCGGCTTCATCAAAGGCGAAAAACTGCAAAACTACATCAACCGCAAAGTCGGCAACCGCCCGATGCAGCAGTTTCCCATCAAATTTGCCGCCGTTGCGACCGATTTTGAAAGCGGCAAACCGGTGGTGTTCAACGTAGGCAATGCCGGACAGGCCGTCCGCGCTTCTGCTTCGATTCCGAACGTGTTCCAACCTGTCGTTATCGGCAGCCGCAAATATGTGGACGGCGGCCTGTCTCAGCCCGTACCGGTCAGCGCGGCGAAAAAAATGGGCGCAAACTTCATCATTGCCGTCGATATTTCCGCCCGTCCGGCCAAAAACGTCAGCCAAGGCATGTTCTCCTATCTTGACCAAACCTTCAACGTGATGAGCCAAACCGCCTTACACCAAGAATTGGGCCAAGCCAATGTGGTCATCAAACCGCAGGTTTTGGAGCTGGGTTCGGTTGGCGGTTTCGACCAAAAACAACGCGCCATCCAATTGGGCGAACAAGCCGCACGCGCCGCCCTGCCTGAAATCAAACGCAAACTGGCGGCATATCAGTATTAATCATCCGCCGTTTGAACAGGCCGTCTGAAAGTATGTTTTTCAGACGGCCTTTCTTGTGCAAATCTGCTAAAATCACGCGTTTCCTACAAATCATAAAATCCTAAAAAAATGAATATCTTTTACGAAGAGTCCGGCCAATTCAAAGTCGCCACCATCGTCCAAAAAAACGACGCCACCTACCAAGTCGATACCCAACACGGCAAACGCACCAAAGTGAAGGCAAACAATGTCTTTGCCGAGTTTGACGGCGATATGGCGGCATTTTTGGAGAACGCGCAGGCACAGGCAGCGGACATCGACACCGATTTATTGTGGGAAGTATGCGGCGAAGAGGAGTTTACCGCCGAAGCCATCGCCGAAGAATATTACGGCCACGCGCCGACCAAAACCGAGCTGGCGGCAACTTTGATTGCGCTGTACGCCGCGCCGATGTATTTCTACAAAAAAGCCAAAGGCGTGTTCAAAGCCGCGCCTGAAGAAACTTTGAAACAAGCGCTTGCCGCCATCGAACGCAAAAAACAGCAAGACGCGCAAATCGACGCTTGGGCGGAAGCCTTGAAACGCGGCGAGATGCCGTCTGAA
Source organism: Neisseria sp. P0021.S006 (assembly GCF_051956895.1). Classification (NCBI taxonomy): domain Bacteria; kingdom Pseudomonadati; phylum Pseudomonadota; class Betaproteobacteria; order Neisseriales; family Neisseriaceae; genus Neisseria; species Neisseria sp. P0021.S006. The sequence goes on along the minus strand of NZ_JBQCWZ010000008.1, from coordinate 11,103 downwards.
ATCGCGGCGGATTTGAAAACCATCTTACACGCGCCCGACAAGCAGTCACTGACCTACAAAGCCTTTACCAAAGCCGCCGATGCATTGAAAACCTCGGCCTACGAACTGGCGAAAAAAACGGGCGGTATTACGTCCATTCCCCAATACCTGCAAGACGGGTTTGAAATCAAATATTTCCCAAAAGGAACAGGCTTCCCCGACCTTCCGCTTCCTGAAATGCCTGACTTGCCTAAGGCTGACGTTACCGCCTTTTCCATTGATGACGAATCGACCACCGAAGTCGATGACGCCTTGAGCCTGACCGACTTGGGCAATGGCATGAAACACGTCGGTATCCACATCGCTGCGCCGTCGCTTGCCATTAAACAAGGCGACAAAATGGAAAAAAACATCATGGAACGCTTAAGCACGGTTTATTTCCCCGGCGGCAAAATCACTATGTTGCCCGAAAACTGGATTGCCGCGTTCAGCCTTGATGCAGGCGCATACCGCCCTTCCATCAGCATTTATTTCGATGTAGATAGCGAGTTCAACGTCGGCGAGCCGACCTGCAAAATCGAAGCGGTCAACATCGCCGAAAACCTGCGCATTCAAACCATCGAGCCGCATTTCAACGCCGAAACTGGCTTGGACGAAGCAGGCGAAATGATGTTTGCCCACCATCAAGACCTGATTTGGTTCTATCAATTTGCCATCGCCTTACAAAAAGCGCGCGGCAAATACGAGCCCGACCGTGCGCCGCAATACGATTACAGCATCGAATTGGATGAGGAAGGCAACGTATCCGTTGTCCGCCGCGAACGCGGTTCGCCCATTGATACGCTGGTCAGCGAGATGATGATTCTTGCCAACAGCACTTGGGCACAAATGCTGGATGAAAACGAGCTGCCCGGCCTTTTCCGCGTCCAACCGGCAGGCAAAGTGCGCATGAGCACCAAATCCGAGCCGCACATCGGCATGGGCGTGCAGCATTACGGCTGGTTTACCTCGCCTCTGCGCCGCGCCGCCGACTACATCAACCAAAAGCAGCTGATCAGCCTGATCGACGACTCTGCCGAGCCACTGTATCAAAACAGCGATGCCGAGCTTTTCGCCGCGCTGCGCGACTTTGATGCCGCCTATACAGCCTACGCCGACTTCCAACGCCAAATGGAAGCCTACTGGAGCCTCGTCTATCTGCAGCAGCAAGGCACGAGCGAGCTGACGGCCACCATCCTCAAAGAAGACCTCGTCCGCATTGAAGGCCTGCCGCTGGTAACGCGCGCGACCGGTATTCCGTTTGACGCGCTGCCCAAATCGCAGGCATTGTTCAAAATCACTGAATTGGATGCCGAGAAGCAGTTTATCGCGCTCAACTATCAAAAAGCCGTTTTACCGGGTTGATAACGTTATTTCGTTTGAAAAAAGGCCGTCTGAACAAAGAAACAGAAATCTTTGATTTCGTTTTCATCCCTGTTCAGACGGCCTTCATCATCTAAAAATGCTACAATTCCCCCTTTCTGCCCATCATTTCAAACCATGAAAAAAAACGCCCCCCAATCCTTTGAAGAAGCCTTATCCCGCCTCGAAACCCTGACCCAGGCCATGCAAAGCAGCGAAATGCCGCTGGAAGACGCCCTGGCTGCCTATCAGGAAGGCAACGAATTGGTCAGATACTGCCAAACCAAATTGGCGGAAGTCGAGCAGAAACTGCAAGTCTTGGATGCCGGCGAACTGAAGGAGTTGAACCTTGAACCCGGCGAATGAACTCAAAACATGGCAACAAAAAGCCCAAGCGCAAACCGAATTGCTGCTGGCGCATTTCTTGCCGTCTGAAAGCCAAGTTCCGCACACGCTGCACGAAGCCATGCGTTACGTTACCCTCGGCGGCGGCAAACGGCTGCGTCCACTCTTGGTGCTTGCCGCGTCCGAATTGGGCGAAGCAAACCAAAATGCCGTCGAGCAGGCGATGGCGGCCATCGAAATGGTACACGTCTATTCGTTGGTTCACGACGATATGCCGGCGATGGACAACGACAGTCTGCGCCGCGGCAAACCGACCTGCCATGTGCAATACGATGAAGCAACCGCCCTTTTGGTCGGCGATGCGTTGCAAACCCAAGCCTTTGATGTACTGAGCCGTCCGACAGGCCTGCCTGCCGAACGTCAGCTTGCCATGTTGTCCACGCTGGCCCAGGCATCCGGCAGCCTCGGCATGGCGGGCGGACAAGCTATCGACCTTGCCAATGTCGGCAAAGCCATGAATCAGGCCGAATTGGAACAGATGCACAGCCTCAAAACCGGCGCACTCATCCGCGCGGCCGTGGCCTTAGGCGCACTTTCCTGCCCAGACTTAACACCGGCTCAAATCCAAACCTTAGACCGCTACGCCGCCAAATTAGGTTTGGCTTTCCAAGTGATCGACGATGTATTGGACTGCGAAGCCGATACCGCCACCTTGGGCAAAACCGCCGGCAAAGACTCGGACAACGACAAACCGACCTACGTCAAACTGATGGGCCTGCAGGCCGCGCGCACTTACGCAGAAACGCTGATTGCAGAAGCCGTTGCCCTGATCGAGCCATTCGGCGACAAAGCCCTGCGCCTGCGCCAACTGGCAAAGTTTGTTACCGCACGGAAAAACTAAACCCGTAAATAAATAAAGGCCGTCTGAAACCTGATTTTAGGTTTCAGACGGCCTTTTTAACAGCCTGTTTGGCTTTTGTACCAACCGAATGCGAAGCCTTTCAAAATACGGCTCAGAAATCCCCCGCAAACTGCGTTTACAAACCTCAACCTGTCTGTTTAATCCAATAGGGCATCTACGAACGCTTTGGCATTAAACGGACGCAAATCGTCGATGCCTTCGCCTACGCCGATGTAGCGGACAGGAACTGGGCGGTCTGAGGCAAGGGCGGCAAGGATGCCGCCTTTGGCCGTACCGTCGAGCTTGGTCACGATAAGGCCGGTCAGACCCAGAGCTTCGTCAAAGGCTTTTACTTGGTTGACGGCGTTTTGACCGATGTTCGCATCCAAAACAACGATGATTTCATGTGGCGCATCAGGCATGGCTTTTTGCAGCACGCGTTTCACTTTTTTGATTTCTTCCATCAAATGAAGCTGCGTTGGCAGGCGTCCGGCGGTGTCGGCCAGCACGATGTCAATCCCGCGCGCTTTCGCAGCTTGGACGGCATCGAAGCAAACTGCTGCGGAATCGCCCGTAGTTTGCGAAATCACAGTCACATTATTGCGCTCGCCCCAAGCTTGAAGCTGCTCACGCGCGGCGGCACGGAAAGTATCGCCTGCCGCCAGCAATACAGATTTGCCCTGCGCTTGGAAGTATTTGGCCAATTTGCCGATAGATGTGGTTTTACCTGCGCCGTTGATACCGGCAAGCATAATCACGAAAGGCTCCTTGGTTTCCGGCAAGACCAAAGGTTTTTCCAAAGGCTTAATCAAGTCGTACAGCGCATCTTTCAGCGCGCCGCGCAATTCGTTGCCGTCTTTGAGGCCTTTGAGGCTGACACGGTCGCGCACGTCTTTCATCAAGTATTCGGTGGCTTCCATGCCCATATCGCTGGTAATCAGCACGGTTTCCAGCTCTTCGTACAAATCCTCGTCAATTTGTCCGCCGCCGAATACGCCGGCCAGCGATTTCGCCATTTTATCGCGTGATTTGGTCAAGCCTTGTTTCAAACGCGCAGCCCAACTGAGCTTGGGTTCTTCTACCGGAGCAGGGGCTTCAGCCGGTGTTTCCGTAACGGCTTCTTGAGCTTGCTCGACAGTCTCGCTAACTGCTTCAACAGCTTCTTCTTTGACTGCTTCGGCCTGTCCTGCTGCTTCTTCAGCAGCCTCAGCTACTTCAGACGGCATCTCGGCAACGGTTTCTTGAACCTGTTCAACAGCCTCGCTGACGGTTTCAACGGCTGCTTCTTTTGCCGCCTCAGCCTGTTCCGCTGCTTCTTCAGTAGCCTCGGCCACTTCAGACGGCATCTCGGCAACGGTTTCCTTTACCTGTTCAACAGTCTCGCTGACGGTTTCAACGGCTGCTTCTTTTGCCGCTTCAAGGTGTTCTTCTACTTTTTCGACTGTTTCAGACGGCGTTTCGGTCAAAGCTTCCCGAACCTGCTCGACAGTTTCGCTGACAGTTTCAACAGCCGATTCGACAACTGATTCAACATGCCCTTTGATGCTTTCTGCTAAAGATTCGGCATTTTCTTTAATATTTTCAACTACTTGAGTAACTTCAGATTCTACTTTTGCTGCGGTTTCCTGAACTTGAGCCTCCTCGGGAGCCGGAGTTTCCTGTTTTTTCTTGCGACGGAAGAAGCTGAACATTAAATTTTCCTTTTAATTTTAGAAACTTGAAATAGGGAGTATTGTAGCGTATTTTACGTGGCAAGGTCGTCTGAAAATCAAGTTGTCAGGTTTTGGCATTTCCAACGTCTAACGAGACAAACCATCCACACAGGAAACATAGAGATGAATCCCCGCACATTATTTTCACTTTGCACCAAGTTCGGCTGCCTGCTTGCGCTTGGCGCTTGCTCATCCAAAATAATGGATACCGAAGCCGCAACCGTACCGCAGGCATTGTCCTCATTGAAAACCCCTGACAACCGCCCTGCCAGTGTTTTCCTGAAAAAAGACAAACCCACCCTGATTAAATTTTGGGCAAGTTGGTGTCCTTTATGTTTGTCCGAATTGGGACAAACCGAAAAATGGGCGCAAGATGCAAAATTCGGTTCTGCCAACCTGATTACCGTTGCCTCGCCCGGTTTTCTGCACGAGAAAAAAGACGGCGACTTCCAAAAATGGTATGCCGGTTTAAACTATCCTAAGCTGCCCGTTGTGACCGACAACGGCGGCTCCATCGCCCAAAGCCTGAATATCAGTGTTTACCCTTCATGGGCATTAATCGGCAAAGACGGCGGCGTGCAGCGCATCGTCAAGGGCAGTATCAACGAAGCGCAGGCATTGGCTTTAATCCGCGACCCGAATGCCGATATAGGCCGTCTGAAAAACACATTTTACAAACCCGACACACAGAAAAAGGATTCAGCAATCATGAATACGCGCACCATCTACCTCGCCGGTGGCTGCTTTTGGGGCTTGGAAGCCTATTTCCAACGCATAGACGGCGTGATTGACGCCGTATCCGGCTACGCCAACGGCAAAACGGAAAACCCAAGCTACGAAGACGTGTCCTACCGCGATACGGGCCATGCCGAGACCGTCAAAGTCACCTACGATGCCGACAAACTCAGCCTAGACGACATCCTGCAATACTATTTCCGCGTCGTTGACCCGACCAGCCTCAACAAACAAGGCAACGACACCGGCACGCAATACCGCAGTGGCGTGTACTACACCGACCCCGCCGAAAAAGCCGTCATCGCCGCCGCACTCAAACGCGAGCAGCAAAAATACAAACTTCCCCTCGTCGTCGAAAACGAGCCGCTGAAAAACTTCTACGACGCCGAGGAATACCATCAGGACTATCTGATTAAAAACCCCAACGGCTACTGCCACATCGATATCCGCAAAGCCGACGAACCGCTGCCGGGCAAAACCAAAGCCGCTCCGCAAGGCAAAGGCTTTGACGCGGCAACGTATAAAAAACCCAGCGCTGCCGAACTCAAACGCCTCCTGACCGAAGAGCAATACCAAGTTACCCAAAAAAGCGCGACCGAATACGCCTTCAGCCACGAATACGACCATCTGTTCAAACCCGGCATTTATGTGGACGTCGTCAGCGGCGAACCCCTGTTCAGCTCTGCCGACAAATTTGATTCCGGCTGCGGCTGGCCGAGTTTTACCCATCCAATTAATGCCTCCGCCGTTACCGAACACGACGATTTCAGCTATAACATGCGCCGCACCGAAGTGCGCAGCCACGCCGCCGACTCACACTTGGGACACGTCTTCCCCGACGGCCCGAAAGACAAAGGCGGCCTGCGCTATTGCATCAACGGCGCAAGTTTGAAATTCATTCCTTTGGAAGAAATGGACGCAGCCGGCTACGGTGCATTGAAAGACAAAGTGAAATAACGGATTGAATCGAAAAAGGCCGTCTGAAAAAGATTTCAGACGGCCTTAAATTTATAATTTATTTGGTCATGTCATAAAATGATGCAACAGAAAGTATTAAATACATTACTGATATCAAAATATATTTAATTTTTTTATCTCTAATTTCTTTCCATAAATGCAAGCATATAGGAAGCATCGTAAACACTAGAACCGCAATATTAAAACATAAAAGAAAGAGATATCCTTTAGAACTTTCTTTCCAAAAGGGTATAAAAAAACTTGTACATATCGAAAATCCAATTAGAAAAGAGACAATACTATTTAAAACATCAATAATTCTTGCCTCTATTTGAATAGAAACAAGATACGGAAAATTACATAATTGTAGAAACCTAAGAAAATGAAGATATGCCAATAATACATATATTGGAGTCAAACCCATAAAAGTATCAAATATATTTTTAAAAGGAATTTTTCCATGAAAATGTAATATACTGACTAACAAGCCGATTGGTAACCATATAATCAAATTTTCCTTACTTGGAAAATATTTAAACATCTAAAACTTTCTTCATTATTTTCATACTATATATTTAATTCAAAAAAAGCCATTTGAAGATTCAAATGGCTTTTTTATAAATCAAATTCGTTTTGCCAACTCTTCGGCCTTACCCACATACAACGCAGGGGTCAGCTCAAGCAATTTGGCTTTGGCTTCTGCCGGAATTTCCAACGATTCGATAAAGAGTTTCAACACTTCAGGCGTAATGCCGTCTTTACCGCGTGTCAGGTCTTTCAGCTTCTCGTAAGGATTGGCTACGCCGTAACGACGCATTACGGTTTGAATCGGCTCGGCCAGCAGCTCCCAAGTAGCGTCCAAATCGGCAGCAAGGGCGGCAGGATTCGGCTCAAGCTTGTTCAGACCGCGCAGATGGGAGGCAAAGCCCAATATGGTATAGCCCACGCCTACGCCCATATTGCGCAATACGGTGCTGTCGGTCAGGTCGCGCTGCCAACGGGAAATCGGCAGTTTTTCAGACAAAAAGCCCAATACGGCATTGGCCATACCGAGGTTGCCTTCGGAGTTTTCAAAGTCAATCGGATTGACTTTGTGCGGCATGGTGGAAGAACCGACTTCGCCTGCTTTAACTTTTTGTTTGAAGTAACCCAAAGAAATATAGCCCCAAACATCGCGGTTGAAGTCGATCAGAATCGTGTTGACACGGCTGATGGCTTGGAAGAATTCCGCCATATAGTCATGCGGCTCGATTTGAATGGTGTAGGGGTTGAAGGTCAGGCCGAGGCTGATTTCAACGAAGTTGCGGCAATGGGTTTCCCAATCCACATCGGGATAAGCGACCATATGGGCATTGTAGTTGCCGACTGCGCCGTTGATTTTGCCGAGGAACTCTTGCGCTTGCAGGTTTTTGAACTGGCGTTGCAGGCGGTACACGACATTGGCGATTTCTTTACCCAATGTGCTTGGTGTCGCAGGCTGGCCATGCGTGCGGCTCATCATAGGGACGGCAGCCAACTCATGCGCCATGCCGGTCAGTTTTTTGATGATTTCGGCCAGTTTCGGCAGCAAAACAGTCTCACGCGCTTCTTGCAGCATTAAAGCGTGGGACAGGTTATTGATGTCTTCGCTGGTGCAGGCAAAGTGGATGAACTCGCTGGCAGCAGCCACTTCAGGCACGCCGGAGAAGCGTTCTTTAAGCCAATATTCGATGGCTTTGACATCATGATTGGTGGTCGCCTCAATAGCTTTGACGGCGGCAGCATCTTCAAGCGAGAAGTTTTCGATCACTTTGTCGATTTCGGCAAGCGTAAAATCGCTGAAAGCAGGAACTTCTACAATCTTAGGTTCGGCGGCAAGGACTTTGAGCCAGTTTAATTCAACTTTGACACGCGCACGCATCAGGCCGTATTCGGAGAAAATCGGACGCAATGCTTCAACGGATTTGGCGTAGCGGCCATCTAATGGGGAAAGTGCAGCGATAGGGTTAATCATGTCGGATCTTCCTATGGGATGAAAACCAAATTGTTTGCAATTATACATGATTTTACACTCCAAGGCCGTCTGAAAGACAGGTTTCAGACGGCCTTTTCAGCGTATTTTTCATAAAATTCTTTTCAGAGGTTCAACTTTGCAAAATCGATTTACGATATATGCCATCTTCACGGATAATATCGGCTGACTTTCTGTAAATAATGAGGTTTTATGAATATCAAACGTTTTTCCCTAGCTGCAACCGTATTTGCGGCTTTGATGTTGAGTGCCTGTGAAACAACCACCACATCGAGCGGCGGCGGCAGCTGGACCAACATCGGCACCATCTCTGAAGGCAATATCAAAGTGGCTATTGATAGAAGCAGCATTAAAAGAAATGGCGCACTGGTTACTTTCCGCGATAAAAAAACCGTTTCCAAACTGAAAGAGGAACGTTTCGTCAACACGCCGGCCTATAAAACAGCCATCGGCAGCTGGGAAATTCATTGCTCAAACAAAACCTATCGCCTGGCAGCGCTGCAACTGATGGACGAACACGGCCGGGTAATTTCCAACCAAAGCTATACTCCGACCAGCATCCGCCCAATGAGCGTCATGAGCGGCACGATTACTGAAAAACAATACGAAACAGTGTGCGGACATAAGCTTTAATCCACACTTATTCACAAAGTTATCCACACTTTAAATATTTAAAAGGCCGTCTGAATGCTTTAAATATCAAGTTTCAGACGGCCTTTTTATGTTTTGATGGAAATTTATCTTCAAATTTATCCACAAAATTTGTTTATTCAAAAATAATTTATTACAGCGATTCATTCACGCTCAAAATTTGCTTCATTCTTTGCAAGGGCATTTCACAAAATACTGCTTTTTACTCTATTTACTGACTTACTATCTACTTAATCGAGCTGTATTTACAGACTACCATGCATCAAACTGGATCTGCGCTAAATGCTTTTCACACAGGTATTCCAATCTTTTGGAAAAAATTTTCTTCTCCAAATAAACACCTTTCCTTTGATGATACAGCCCATCTTTAACGCAGCCTTGCCCCTGTTTCTCCGTCAATAATCTGGCTGGGCGTTTTCTGCTTACCTATCAATCCGCCTACAATCCAAACTTTCCTGCCAAACTGTCTTCTGACTTCTCTTTCTGTTTTGCACGCCCGTTTTCCTGCACGATTGCATGAAGTAGAGACTAAAGGCATTTCCAAAACCTGACACAAACGCCTTGCACCTGCGTGCGCTGGAACCCTGACAGCCAATTTACTGCGTCCTTTTCCTCGTAACGAAGGCAATACTTTTTTGCCGGCCGGCAATAAAAAAGTTTTCGGAGCCGGCCATGCTTCATGCAGCATGGTTTGGATATTTTCAGACGGCCTTTGCAGCAAAGGTTGCAACTGTTCCAAGCTATGGCCAATGACAATCATACCTTTGTGTTGAGGTCGTTTTTTCAGATGAATCAATTGGTTGAGTGCTTTGAGCAAAGTAGGGACACAGCCCAAGCCATAGCAAGACTCGGTAGGATAGGCGACCAAACCGCCTTTTTTAAGATGCGCCTGCAGCTTGCGTTGGGCTGCAGCCGATAAAATTCTGGGGAACATCATCATATACCAAGGTCGTCTGAAACTGCGATTGTCGGACAATCTGTGTTCAGACGGCCTATTTCTATTCATTATTAATGGTTGATGGCTTTATCGGCAATATCTTTACGGTATTGCATACCGTCAAAACGGATGGTTTCCAATGCCTCATAAGCCTTGCTCTTAGCTTGTGCAACATCATCGCCCAAACCGACTACACACAACACACGGCCGCCGTTAGTTACCACTTCGCCTTTTTCATTCGTTGCAGTACCGGCATGGAAAACTTTACCAGTTTGATTGGCCTTATCCAAGCCGAAGATCACATCGCCTTTTTTCGGAGAGCCAGGATAGTTTTGTGCGGCCAACACCACACCTACTGCAGTCTGCGGGTTCCATTCGGCAGCAACACTATCCAGTTTGCCGTCGATTGCCGCTTCAACCAAATCCACCAAATCGCTATCCAAACGGCTCATAATCGGCTGGGTTTCAGGGTCGCCGAAACGGCAGTTGAATTCGATGGTATAAGGCGCACCGGTTTTATTAATCATCAAGCCCGCGTATAAAAAGCCGGTAAACTCATGACCTTCTGCTTTCATACCTGCCACAGTCGGCAAAATAATTTCATTCATCGTGCGCTCGTACACATCAGGCGTTACCACCGGAGCAGGGCTGTATGCGCCCATACCGCCGGTATTAGGGCCTTTGTCGTCATCCAGCAGGCGTTTATGGTCTTGGCTGGTTGCCATCGGTAAAACATGATTGCCGTCCACCATAACGATAAAGCTCGCTTCCTCGCCTTGCAGGAAATCTTCAATCACGACGCGCGCGCCTGCATTGCCCATTTTATTGCCCAACAACATATCGTCGATAGCGGCATGGGCTTCATCCAAAGTCATGGCGACAATCACGCCTTTACCGGCAGCCAAGCCATCCGCCTTAATAACAATTGGCGCACCTTTTTGGTTGACGTAATCATGTGCCGCATCGGCATTTTCAAAGGTTTGGTATTGCGCGGTTGGAATCTTATATTTTGCCATAAATGCTTTAGCAAAATCTTTTGAGCTCTCCAGCTGGGCCGCGTATTGAGTCGGGCCAAAAATCTTCAACCCGGCAGCACGGAAATCATTCACCACACCGGCAGCCAAAGGCGCTTCAGGGCCGACTACGGTAAAGGCAATATTTTCATTACGGCAAAAATCAATCAAATCTTGATGTGCTGTCAACGCTATATTCTGTAGTTTAGGCTCAATTGCCGTTCCGGCATTACCAGGTGCAACAAAGACAGTTTTTACCTTAGACGACTGCGCCAATTTCCAAGCCAGTGCGTGTTCACGTCCACCATTACCAATAACGAGCAATTTCATACCGTCTCCTTGAAGAATAGATGTTGTAAATAAAATTCAATCGATGGAATATTGTTCCATCTTGCATAGCTGTTTCAAATTAAGAATAATATTGCACCAAGACAACCATACTCTAATTTCAAACAACGAAA